>NZ_JAALEH010000051.1:0-40015 GCF_011058195.1 Rhodococcus sp. 14C212
CGTCCGATTTGTATAAGAGACAGGGCGGGGCCTCCCCCAGCCCGGCCAGCGTGGCGGTCCAGTGCGCGAGTTCGCGGGCGGCGAGGCTGTCCGGGTTGTCGGCGTCGCCGAGCAGGACGCGGTGCCAGCGGGCGTAGTCGGAGTACCGCAGCGGCAGCGGTTCCCACCGCGGGCCGTGCCCGTCGGCGCGGGCGGCGTAGGCGGCGGCGAGGTCCAGGGTCAGCGGCACGAACGACGCGCCGTCCATGGCGATGTGGTGGGCGACGACGGCGAGCACGTGGCGGTCCGGGCCCACGCGCAACAGCCGCACCCGGAATGGAATGTCGGTGGCGAGGTCGAACGGTGCGGCGGCCCACTCGGCGATCAGGGCGTCCACGTCGGCCGGGTCGACGGGTTCGACGTCGAGTGCGGGCAGCACCTCGGCCACGGGCCGGACCCGTTGCCGCGGTCCGGGTTCGGTGAACACCGTGCGCAGGATCTCGTGCCGGTCGAGGACGTCGCCGAGCGCGGCGCGCAGCGCGGCCGCGTCGAGGGTGCCGTCGAGGTGCAGCGCGAACGGCAGGTGGTAGGCGGCGGTGTCGCCGTGCGCGAGCAGCCACAGCCGTCGCTGGGCGGGGGCGAGCGGTGCGGGCGTGTCGTCGTCCGAGCGCGTGGGCGCGGGCATCGAGGCGGCCGGTCCGGCGTCGACGGCGGCGGCGAGCTCGGCGACGGTGGGATGGTCGAACACGTCGCGCAGGTGCACGTCGCGGCCGAGCGCGGCCCCGAGCCGCGCGGCGAGCTGGGCCGCGCCGAGCGAATGTCCGCCGAGGGCGAAGAAGTTCGCGTCGGCGCCGACCGTCTCGACGCCGACGATCTCGCACATCAGCCGCGCGGCGAGCGTCTCGGTCGGGCCGGACGGCGGCCGCGAGCCGGCGGCCGTGTCCACCGCGGGGGCGGGCAGGGCGCGACGGTCGATCTTGCCGCCCGGGGTGAGCGGCAGCGCGTCGAGGACGGTAATCGTCGCGGGCCGCAGGTAGGCGGGCAGGCGTTCGGCGAGGCGGGCGTGCACGTCGTCGGGCTCGATGTCGCCGACGACGTAGGCCGCGAGGGTGTCGCCGTGGACGACGACGGCCGCGCTCGCGACGTCGCCGAGACCGGTGAGCGCCGCCTCGACCTCGCCGGGTTCGATGCGGTAGCCGCGGATCTTCACCTGCCGGTCGGCACGCCCGACGAACTCCAGGGCGGCTCCGCCGCCGGTGTGTCCTTTGGGCTGCTCCGGCCGCCCAAGGGACACACCATTCCAAAACACTCTGTCCCCCGTGCGGTACACGCGGCCGAACGGCGACGCGACGAACCGGGCCGCGGTCAGCGCCGGGTCGCCGAGGTACCCGCGCGCGACGGCCGGCCCACCCAGATACAGCTCGCCGACCGCGCCGACGGGCACGGGATGCAGCCGCGCGTCGAGCACGACGGCCGTCACGCCGTGGACGAGTGCGCCGATGGGCACTCCTCCGCCCGGCCGCAGCGGATCGCTGAGCGTGGCAAGGACGGTGGTCTCGGTGGGCCCGTACGCGTTGAGCATCGTGCGCCCGCGCGACCACCGGTCGGCGACGTCGACCGCCAGCGTCTCGCCGCCCGCGTCGAGCATCCGCAGCGCCGGCAGGTCGGCCTCGGGCGTGACGGCCAGCACGGCGGGCGCGGTGATCGCGTGGGTGACGGCCTGCGCGCGCAGCAGCGCCGCCAGGTCCGGTCCGCCGACCACGTCGGGCGGGCAGATCACCAGGGTGGCGCCGGCATCGAAGGCCAGCAGCAGTTCCTGCAGCGACGCGTCGAAGCTCGGGGCGGCCAGGTGCAGTACGCGCGACGCGGCGTCGGTCGGGTACCGCTCCCGCAGCGTCGCGACGAGACCCGCGAGCCCGCGGTGACTGACGGCGACGGCCTTGGGGGTGCCCGTGGAGCCGGACGTGTGGATCACCCACGCGAGGTGGTCGGGATGCAGCGGACGCACCCGCTCCCCCACCTCGAACGGCACCGACGACGCCTCGCCGCCCGCCGGGTCCACGCGGGTCACGCCGTCGGGCAGGGCGACGTCGTCGCCGCACACCGCGACGGGCACGTCGCGCAGCAGTTCGGCGACCCGCAGCGCGGGGGTGCCCGGATCGATCGGGGTGTAGGCGGCGCCGGCCTTCGCGACGGCCCACAGCGCCACCACCGAACCGGCCGAGCGCGGCAGCAGCACCGCGACCCGGTCATCGGGTCCCGCGCCGCACGCAATCAGCCTGCGCGCGAGCGCAGTTGAACGCCCCTCCAGATCCCGGTAGGTCAGCGCGACGGCACCGTCGCGCACGGCGACGCGGTCCGAGCCGGCGTGCGCGGTGAGCACGTCGGGCAGCAGGGACACGTCCTCGACGTGCGGCCCACGGGCGGGGACGAGGCCGGCGAGTTCGTCGGGCGCCGCGAGCGGCAGGTCGCTCACCGCCTGGTCGGCCGACCGCGCCAACGCGCCGAGGAAGTCCAGGAACCGCCGGTGGTGCCGGGTGAGCGTCTCGCCGTCGTACAGGCGCGGGTTGACCTCGAAGTCCACCCGCATGCTGCGCCCGGCGATCCCGGCGTACACGTTCACCGACAGGTCGTCGACCGGGCCGGTGGAGAGCAGGTTGTACTCGCCGGAAATGTCGCCGTACGCGTACTCCGGGTTGAACATCATCAGGTTCACCACAGGCCCGAACGCGCTGCGGGTCTCCCGGTGATCGCCGACGGCGTGCAGGTCGCGCAGCATGTCCTCGTAGCGGTACCGCTGGTGCCGCAACGCCCCGGTCAGCTCCACCTGCACGCGACGCACCAGCTCGGCGACCGTCACGTCCGGTTCCACGCCCACCCGCAGCGGCACGATGTTCGAGATCGAGCCCGCCGAGCGGCGCAGCGGCGCGGTGGTGCGGGCCGAGACCGGTAGGCTCAGCGCGACGTCCGTGGTGCCGGTCATGCGGGCCAGGTAGGCGGCGAAGGCGGCGACGACGATCGGGACGTCGGTGGAGTTGGCGTCACGGGCCAGCTCGGCCACGTCCACGGTCACCTCGGCGCCGAGTGCCGCACCGACGTGCCGGCACGGCATCGACGGGGCGGCGGCGCCGGGGGCGAGCGTGACGGGCGGCGGAAGGTCCACCAGGCGCTGCGTCCAGTGCTCGCGGTCGGCGGCCTGCCGTGTGCTGCCGACGTAGGCGAGCTCGTGCTCGGCGATCTGCTCGAGGCTCATCGCTGCGAGCGGCGCCGGCTCCTCCCCGCGCGCCCACGCCGTGTACAACTCGGCGCTGCGGCCGAGCATCACCATGCCGCCGTGCCCGTCGAGGGCGAGGTGGTGGATGTAGGTGAAGAGGTAGAAGTGCTCGTCGGCGAGCTGGATCAGCGTGGTCGCGATGAGCCGGTCGCGCAGCGGGTCGAGCGGACGGGTGTAGGTCTCGTCCATCCACCGTCGCGCCTCGGCCTCGGGATCGTCGTGGCCACGCAGGTCCAGGTAGCCGGGGTAGTCGTCGATGCCGGGGATCACCCGCTGCCGCGGTTCGCCGTCGACCATCTCGAGGAACAGCGTGCCGGATTCGACCTCGCGGGCCGCCTGGTTGCAGGCCGCGCGGATCAGGTCCGCGTCGAGCGGGCCGTGCAGGTCCAGGTACTGGGCGATGGTGAACGGGACGTCCGGGGTGAGCTGCTGAGCGAACCACAGTCCACGCTGACTCGTGGACATGGCAAAAGACGGCACCGCACCCCCTCGTTATCCCTGGAGACCGAGGGACGTGCAGTGGGAACCCTCGGTCGACGACGTTGTGGACGCCTCCCTGCATCCATCACCGCCGAATACATCGACCCTAACGATCCTGAGCGTTACTCACCACTCGAACCGACCATTCGACCGGTTTCTCGGATATGGTCGCCGCGGAGGAATCGAAGGGGGTTTGACCGCGTGAACAATGTTACCGACGAGTCACTTTCGCCGGAACCACGGCGGCGCAAGGTGCGCCGACGCAAGACCGACGAGCAGATCGCCGCCGAGCGCCACAAGCGCCGGACCATCGCGATCGGTTGCACCGCAGGAGCGGTCGTCGTCGTCGGACTCGGCGCCTGGCTTGCTTACGAAGGGCTGCAGGCGAAGTCGAGCCTCGAACAGGCACGGGAGTACGCCACCAGCTCGAAAGACGCCCTGTTGGCGGGCGATACCGAGACGGCCCTGCGCACCGCCGGCGACGCCGACAAGTACGCGAAGCAGGCCCAGGACTCCACCCATTCGCTGCCGTGGAGCATCGCCGCGGCGATCCCCTGGCTCGGCAGCCCGTTCGCCTCGAGCCAGCAGATGAGCGACGTTGTGACAGGCCTCACATCGGATGTCCTGGTCCCTGCAGTGGATGCCGGCTCGGCCGTCTCCCCGGATCAGCTGATCCTCGACGGCGCCCGCATCAACCTCGCCGCGCTGCGCGACGCCGCACCCGTCCTCGAGACCACCGCAGCGGCGGCCGCCGAACTGGACGCGCGGGCGCAGGACATCGACGGCACCTACCTCGGCCTGATCGACGAGGCCCGTGTCCAATTGCAGGACCAGACAGCCGAATTGTCCGGTTTGCTCATCAACACGGCCACCGCGGCGCAGATCGCGCCGGCCATGCTCGGCGCCGACGGGCCGCGCAGTTACTTCATCGGCTTCCAGACCAATGCCGAGGCGCGGGGCACGGGCGGGCTGCTCGGCGGGTTCGGCATCGTGCGCGCCGCCGACGGCGCAGTACGGGTCGACGACCTGGCGAGCAACCGGGAACTGCGGATAAACTATCGGCCGCTGGATCTCGGGCCGGATTTCGCCCGCACCTACGGGCACAGCCGGCCGACGACGGACTTCCGCAACAGCAACGTCAGCTCGCACTTCCCGTACGCGGCGCAGATCTGGCAGTCGATCTGGCAGCAGGAGTCCGGCGAGCGGGTCGACGGTGCAGTCGCCACCGATCCGGTCGCGCTCAGCTACGTCCTCGAGGTTGTCGGGCCGGTCACCTTGCCGGGCGGGGAGAAGATCACCGCCGACAACGTCGTCGAACTCACCGAATCCACGGCGTATTCGCGCTTCGGCGACAACCAGGCGGCGCGCAAGCAGTACCTGCAGGATGTCGCGGCGGCCGTCGTTCAGAAGATGACCGGCAGCATCAGTAACCCCCAGGCGTTGTTGGAGGCCCTCGGCCGAGCTGCGAGCGAAGGGCGACTCGCCGTGTGGAGCGCCAACCCGGATGAGCAGGCCGTTCTTGCGGAAACACCGCTCGGCCACACCGTTCCGGAGGATTCCGCCCCGTATGCGGGCGTGGTCGTCAACAACCTGGGCGGCAACAAGCTGGACTACTACCTGCGACGCGAGATCGAGTACACCGCCGGCTCCTGCGACGGCGATACTCGGAACTCCACGGTCACGGTGCGACTGAGCAACGATTTGCCGGCCGGCGACTACACCAATTACGTGGCGGGCATGTTCGACAACCCGGTGGGTGCTCCGTTCGGTTCCAATCTCACCGACTTGTCGCTGGTGGCCACCCATGGCGCCCGGCTCGACAAGGTGACGGTGAACGGGACAGCGGCCATGAGCTTCACCGGCAAGGAGCTGGGTCACCCCGTCTACAGCGTCCAGCTCCCGGTGCCCCGCGGCGAGACGGCCGAAATCGTCTTCGAACTGACGGAACCTGTCGTCGAGGGCGAGGCACGCATCCCGGTCCAGCCACTCGTCGACGAGCCGGAACTCCGCGTCGACGTGCCTGCCTGCGGCTGAAGCCGACTGGACGTCCTACAGCCACCGGCCCGGCCCACTTCGCTTATAGCGGCGGTAGGACGCCCAGAATCCCCATGCTGCAATTCCGAATCCGACGAACGACAGGAGATCGGATTCGGTGAGACCGTGGCCCGGATCGAATACGTAGAGCACCCGGCCCTCAAGCGGTCCGCTCAGCGCGAGCCACAGAAACGACGCCACCGCGACAGCGGTGCTCGGAAGAACATGGGGCCGCGCCAAACACCACGCCGACGCGGCGAAGAGTGAGCACATGAAAACCAGCGCGTGTAAAACTCCGGGACCGACGATATCGCACCCCTCAACCTAGCGTGTCCGGATTACATGTTGAATGAAATCCATACTGCGGCAAAGAATATCCCTGACTTAACAACCCGCGTGCGAAGGCACAACGCGTCCCAGACAACCAAGACTATGCGCGGCATTCGGCAACAGCTCGACGGCGAGCCATGAGGATTACCGATTCATCACCGTCCGGCCACAGACAACAACTCACCCACGGGTGGCGAAAGCAGCCCAGCAATACGCATATGACCAACGGCGTTGGGATGCAGGTGATCATCGCAGTAGTCCGTCCAATGAACCAGCTGCCCGAAGACCGGGACTACCGCTGCATCGAACTCCGCCCCAACCGCCGCACTGACGTCCGCATACTCACGAAGAGCATCCATCGAGTACGGGAAGTAGCGAGTATCGACATCTGGCGGGCCCAAAACAACTATCCGAGAGCCGCGGCGGCTCAATTCCGCGAGCATTGCTCTGAAGGTCACCTCAAACTCGCTTCTCGACATCAGTTGCTCTGTGCCACCACGCATCAGCGCAACCTTCATCCGCCATCGCACCTCAGACTCGAGCCGCTGTGGAATGCGCTTCGCACGACTAGCTGAATAGTACGGACGCGGATCCATCCACCCCGTTCGCCGCCACCTCGCAGGCATGCTACGGAGCATCCTCTCACTTGGTCGCACAATCGCCTCGGTAACACCTTGACCAATGATCGCCACGTCCGGGCGAACTCCCGACTCAAGCAATAGCCGAAGCGATTCGTCAACCTTCCTCGCAGATGCCGAAAAGTCAGCAAGATCAACTCCGCACTTCGCTGCAACAATCCTGCTGTAGGAAGCGGATTCGCGGCCGGCCCCTAGTCCCGAAGCAATCGAATCACCGAAGATTCCAATCAATGGTTTCAATTTACTGTGCCCATTCCCACGATGCGGAATTTATCATATATGGTACCTACGCCAAGACTGTTGGTAATTGCGCACGTGTGACGCACTAAAACGCGGATCGAAACCAGTTCCCTTAGATATGCAGAGACTCAACCTCACTACGCATTTCACCCAGAAACCGATCTTCCGCAAATCGTTGGGAGTACTTAACAATCAAATCAGCGTCCCACGAGCGGGTCTCGAAATCTAGGACAGCTTGACTGATCGCGTCGGATTCCGGATTGTCGAAGAAGACGCCGTTCACTCCTTCGACAATCGTGTCCAGGTAGCCTCCCCACCGAAGCGCGACACACGCCTTACCCCAGAAGGCTGCCTCGACCGGGGTTAGACCGTAATCCTCGTAGCTGGCAGCAACGAGTCCCTGACAGTTCATATAGAGCCATCCGAGCTCAGAATCTGAAATATTCTGCAAGAAGCTAACGTTAGCTCCAGCGCGTCGCTTCAGCGAATTTAGCTCTGGCCCCGAACCAACCACCACCAGCCTCCGGCCGAGGGACGAAAAAGCATCCACGACTTTGTCTACGTTCTTGTAGGGCAACAACCGCGACACGCACAGGAAGAAATCTCCCGTATCGACCCCTTCAAGCATGCGAGGGCACTCCACCCCATCGAGTGCATCCATCCGATGCGGAGCAGGAACTACTCTTGCTTCGATGCCGTAGGTCTCGCGGACCCGAGACCGGACCACTGACGAGTTGGACAGATATCTATCGGACTCAGCCGCCATGCGCAGATCCCATTCCTTCAAGAATGGCTTCAAACCTTTCAGGAGGACCCGCCTCAGAACTCCACTTGAATTCCCAAGGTACGCGTCTGCCTGATACAACCAACGTGCTGGCGAGTGACAGTAAACGAGCTTCTTCCCACTGGCGCGGTACCCGTGCGCCCACCCACTGGTGCTCACTACGACGACGTCCGCGTCGATTCGAACTGACCGAACTGCAAACGCCAGGAGGGGCAGGGCCAGTCGGTGCTGCGAGCGAAATAGCGAAACCTTATTGAGAAATGACGTCCGAACGTCTAAATCTTTGAATTCCGGAAAGGTATCCTCCGGAGAATAAAGTGTTGTGTAGATCGGAGCATCCGGGAAGGCGCGAGCAAGTGACAATACAACTTTCTCGGCCCCTCCCCGCTGGGTAAGATAGTCATGCGCAATCGCAATCCTGCCAATTCGCCCCTGCATTCCCAACCTTTCTTAGAGCCAATTGCACGAAGGTTACACCAAACCTTCAGCCATTAGTCAAATCGAGGAAACTCCGATCGAGTAACCTCACTAATTTCTCGTCCACAAAATCCAAACTTCGTTTCCGACCGGCGTTGCGCAGACGTTCAGTCAGACAAGGGTCCGAAAACGTTTCCTCCATCCTAGAAGCCAAATCGTAAGGATCTCCGGGCTCATATAGAATCCCGTTTACTCCGTTAGCAATGATCTCTTTAGGACCGCCAGCATTGGACGCAAAAGTCACCAAGCCAGCGGCCATCGACTGCACAACGACCTGTCCAAACGGTTCCGGAAGAATCGAGCAGTGAACGAGACCGTCGTAATTCCACATAAGGGACACGGGATCCTGGACATGGCCAAGGAACCGAACATTCGCAGTCGACGAAGCCAAGTCCCGCACTCGCCGCTCGTAGGCTTCTTCCCCGAAAAGCGCTGCACCCGCCAGATCCAAGCAATATGTCACCCTCTTGGAATTTCGATTGAGCTCTTGGATCGCTCGAATCGCAACGTCGGGAGCCTTCCATTCGGCAATTCGTCCGAGGTAGAGTAAACGAACGGTCGTTCCCAAAGCCAACTCACCGGGACTTTCCACGCGCGCCGCAGATCCCTCTCGATACCGTCCTACTCCGCAAGGACTTGCAACGACTGAAATTCGTGCGCGAGGCAACGACATCGAAATCGTGTCTGCAGTCCATCGTGAATTCGCAATGAATCCAGCCATACGACGGATCGTAAAGTTTCTCGTTAGCCAGGCCGCGACTTGGGATGTACTACTTGCCGTGAGACCATCACGAACCCAATATATGACCCGCTGCTTCCTTCTCATGAACAGCGCGGACAGCAGGGACATCCTCATTGTGTTCACAACGAGGACGGCGTCAGGACACGATCGGATTTCGGCGCGAAGAGAGGCCATCGCCCTAACAGACCAGCGGCTCCGCCCCTCGATCACCGTCAGCTGCACATCCGTGCCCTCAAGAGCGCTCCAGGCACCTCCGGACTCCAAACTGACTAGGACCTTGTTGCGCAGACTCGAACTCGTCAGGTACGTCACCAACGACAGTTCGGCTCCGCCGGGACGAGATGTATGGCTGAGAAAGACCCACTTCGTCGTTTCCGTCATTGCTTCTACTTCCACCTGGTGTCACGCAATTTCAAACCCCTCCACAGTCCGGAGCACGCACCCAACATTGTCGCCCGAAGCTTCAGGAGCGCACCCCCGTCACTGGATGATCGATCGAGCAGCGCAACAACCAGACCGGGATGATTCCGCGTCCCAATAAGGACCGACCGAACGATAGCCACAACACGGACCCAGGAGGCGCCATACAAGGTCAACGCAGTCGTCTGATTATCGACGTCCTGGCGGATCCGTTTGTCTGATACCGCGTCCCGCATGTCGCCACCAGGCCTGATCGACGGGTAGTGATCCACCCGAATCGACGGATCGTAATACACCTCAAACCCGAGACGTCTGACCGCCAATCCAAGAAAAAGCTCATTTCGATACTGCGCGCCCTTACCGCACACAACACTCCCGAGCGGTACCTTCCGACCGATAGCTGTGGCAACCGCCATGTTCACACCTTTGAGATGATCGACTGACCGAAGGCTCCCTCGACCAACGGCATGGTTCCCCGAGATCCGGCCAGTTCGTTCAATTCTCCCCACATTGGACTCAGCACCCTCCTCGGAAGTGGCATACAACAGGTCTCGACCACCTACGGCGCCTGAATCCGGACGTGCGCGAAATACCTCCGATAGGCGTAGGATCCAATCCGAATGTGGAACAGCGTCATCATCCGTGAACGCCGTAATCTCGCAGGACGAGGCTTCAAACGCACATTCAATCGCTGCCGCCAGACCCTCCCGACTGACAATGCAGACACGGATTGGAAGCACACTTTCAAAGCGTCGCGCCGTCTCTATCGTTGCATTATCGTGTCCTTGTGCCACGATTAGAACTTCGGCGGCCGGCGCGATTTGCTGCGTTAGTGCGTCAAGGCAGCGAGCAAGTTCGTCAGGACGCCCAACTGACGGAATGGCAACTGCAACGGTTCTTAGAGCTGGCCTTTCACCTGCGATTCCAGATGACTGACAGTCAAATCCAAAAATTGCCCGATGCCGAGCAGCCACATTCGTCCACGAGAAGCTCTCCGCATACGCGCGACACTCCTCCCTGGAGGGGACCGCGCCGTCGATAGCGGACTGAATTCGATCGCCAAGCACTTTCGGATCTTCCGGCGTCACCAGCAAGTCAGCTCGAAGCGATTCAAGCGCGTCTATCAGACCGCCCTCCCGCGAGGCGATTACTGGCGTACCACATGCAAGTGACTCAAGAACGACGAGCCCAAAACCCTCCAGCGCCCTCGTAGGGACAAGTGACACGTCGCTGGATTGGTACAACTCAACCAATACGTCATCAGGGACACGGCCGAGCAACTCAACTCGATTCCCAACACCAAGTTCCGATATCAGCTCCTTTAGGGCCGGCCGCTCCCGCCCTTCGCCAACAATGCAGAGAGTTACGTGGTCAGGTAGCTGGGCAATCGCACGAATCGCAATATCAAGCCCCATCCTCGGATCAAGGCGGCGAGCGGCAAAGACACGAAAGGGCCCTTCATCGCGCGGCCGGGGCAATGGAACCGTACCGGAGAGCACAAACCGATCGAGATCGACGCCCGGACTCACAACAGAAATCCGCGAAAGCGGAACACCATAAGAGTTGACCAGAACGTCTCGAAAGCACGTCGACAGGACTATGAAGTGGCTTGTTTTCGCATACGCAATCTTCTCCACGAAGAATTTCGCACGATTTGCCAGGCCCAATTTCCTTACCGCGATCGCAGACTCGGCAGCCCAAGGACCGTGAAAATGAGTAACCAACTCGAACGTTGATCCGCTAAGAATTCTCCCAAAAATGTATGCTGCACCGTACAACGCAAAATGCGAATCTACAATCACATTCCGGTCGCGCAGCCCAATGATGAAATAGTACCAAAGCCTCGAATATAGTGATCGCACCGGCAGGAGAGTCGCCTCAGCCTCGCTGTCCGTCCACTGCACCACCTTCACCTCTACCGCTTGCTTCTGCAATGCCGCAACGTAGTGATGGAAGTAACGATTGAGTCCGCCCGGCCGCAGGTCGACCCGCTCCATCCCGATAGCAGTTATTCTCATTATGGTTGCCTGGCTCCGATTCTAGAACAGCTATTTCAGATTGTTATGCGCGGACCCAGAATTCGCTTGTGCACGGCCTAAAAGCCGACATTGATGCGACACACAGCCCAGTAGGATCCACACAAGCGGAAGTATTCCATAGAACCCAATATTCATCCATTGCCCGAAAGCAGCAGCCGCGATCGACAGGGCTAGAATTAATTCATACTTGTCTCCGACATACTGTGAAGCATATCGAACACATTTTATATACGAGAACAGCATTGTAAGCCCGCCGACTAGACCCAAAACGCCGGCCATGAATACCAGGTTGCTAAAATCGAATTCCGTATTGCGTGCATTTCCAGTCAGAACACTCACCAGACCGCTTCCCCAACCAATTATTGAACCCAGACCTGACGTGACTCCTGCACCAATCATCTCGATATGCAACGGAACAGTGCTATCCTCGAGTGCATGCTGTCCGGACAACAAGCCAACGATACGTTCAAGTCCAGCAGAATTCGTCTTCCCGACGAGCATGGTCGAAACAATGATAGTGGCGCCGACGCCTGTGATCGAAATTCCAAGAAATCCGAATAGGCCTAGGGATAGCCTCATTCCAATGAATAGTGTTGCAGAGAGCACCGCTAGAATCAGGGACATCCTCATCCCGCTGACGAGAACTGCAGCCAAACACAACCCAGCACAACACCAGAACAAGACCGAGGAGGGTCGCAGGCGTCTCGCACCAAGCCCAAAGAAGAGGGCAAATCCCAAGACGGCGAGGATGCTACTCTCCGCGGTGCTCGATGCTATGCCCACTGGCCTCAAGATACCGGGACCAATCCATAGTGCGGCATATCCATCAGTGACAGCCCATTCGTAGTCCCAGGCGGTTGGACCACGAAACTCATGCCACAGTACGTACGCGCTATTGAGCAGCGAAAAGGCGCCGAGCACCCCGCAGATGTGGCGCAAACGAAGTATTCCGGACTCGGCCAGTAGGTACGGCATCATTCCGCCTAGGGCCAGTGCACTCGCGGCAAGGTTCGTGCCGATTCCAGCCCCGAAGGGATTCACGCCAGCGATCATTACTGCGGCGGTGACGGTAATCCAGGCCGGATTCATTGCGGATGCTCGCCATGCCGGCAATTTGACGCCCGCGGAAATGACCGCTGTGATGAACCCTGCGGCTGGGATAATAACTAACGCACCGGTGCCGGAGGAATCAGGAAAATAGTAG
The DNA here is from genome assembly GCF_011058195.1 of Rhodococcus sp. 14C212. Classification (NCBI taxonomy): domain Bacteria; kingdom Bacillati; phylum Actinomycetota; class Actinomycetes; order Mycobacteriales; family Nocardiaceae; genus Rhodococcus; species Rhodococcus sp. 14C212. The sequence goes on from NZ_JAALEH010000051.1 coordinate 12,642, forward strand.
TCGAATATGCGGCGCAATGAACCCCCACTTAAGGCGATCCCGAGTGAAATCACAATCGCAGCCGCTGGGTGCACGATAGCGACAACTGTGACCGCGATAGCTATCGCCGCAATTAACGAAACCCAGTTCCCTTGCGAAATTACGCCTAGAAATCCGGCTATGCCAACGATCGCAGCCGCGATTACAACGGGGGAGCTCAATCGAGCAGACAAGATCGTCACGCTATACCCTCCCTTCGCCCCAACATGGCGAGAAGGTCCTTGTACCGAGTCCTTGCACGGATCTCACCGAATTCGCTCTGCACGTATTCTTGAGCAAGGTCCTGTGCATCTACCGAGACTGGCGAGTCCCACATTATAAGCTCGATTGCTTCAGCGAATGCGCGTACGCTTCGTTCAGCAACGGCGCCACAACCAGTCTTTCTCACCGAACTCGCAAGTCCGTTCACGTTTGTCGTGATCACTGGAATCCCGAAGTATAGCGCCTCGTGGCCCGCGACTGAGAAAGTCTCGTACTTGCTCGCGATACAGAAAACTTTTGCCGAATTTAGAAAAGTGCCCACATCCGACCGCCACGCGTCATAGGAAACGTCGATGTTGGGAAGTCTGGCAAATGATTTAATATCGGAGTAGTCTCCACGCCCAGCGATCGCTAGGTGAATTCTTCGATTTCTCCTACCAGCAGCCTCGTTACATGCATGGGCGATGATGCGCAGCCCTTTGTGACCCCATTCTCCGCCTAGAAAGGCCACGGTGTCTTGCGGTCTGCATCGACGCTCGGCGTCCGGAGCAGGCTTCACGATATTTGGTATAAGGATAACGGAACTGGCGGGATAACAGCGCGTCAGTTCGGAGACCATTGAATCACTAACAGCAATTATAAATCCGGAGTAATTTCTCCGGAGAGTGAAATTCTCGGCAGCAAGTGCGATTATTCGGGATACAGACTGCGAGATGAACCGCGGTACGCTATTTGAAAAGGAGCAGAACCATCGAGTTTCGCGCAGATGCTGGGAATGCCACAAGTGCATCCATACCGCGTCCGGCCTTCGCCTAGAAATCGCGCCGCAAGTGATCATCGGCGCGTCGGAGTCGACCATCCGAGCAGAAACCCACCAGAAGTAGAGAAATCGAATAACGAAGGGTGCCTTTGGACGCCAGACCCTTTTCCAGTCGACGCTCTGCCGGAGATCGGGGTCGAGCCCAAAGCTCACGACCTCGACATCGACGCCTAGTTCGATGGCGTTCTTCACGAAGTCATGCATTATTGCTTCTTGTCCACCGCGAGGAACGATGTCGTGAGCGACAACACTGATCTTCATCTTCTACTCCAGATACTATGGGCGAAAATGCGTACTATCCCGAATGCGATCATCGTCACTGCCATTGAGATGCCCCCCAACTGGCCCGTCACATGAAGCGCGAACACGACTGCCAACAGCGTGAGAAGTCCGAGTCCCGAGGCGATCGCCATGAATCCGACTCTTTGCTGCGCAGCGTCCCGGTACACGATCAATGCCCACTGGTCGCCCAACGCCTGATAGACCATGAGCAGTGCCGCAATTGCGCCGATATCCTGAAATGTTGGTCCGAATAGGACTTCTCCAAATATTTCGATGCACGTAATTATCGCAATGCTTGCCGCGATTGAGGTTGCTAGCCCTATTGCCCGATAACTCCTATGCGATCTTATTGCATCGTCTGCCGTCACACCGACGTACCGGGGGAACGCGACATGTCCAATTGCTTGCGTAACTCCACCGGCGGCGCTAGCGCATGTCAGAGCAACCGCGTACGAACCCAAGGTTGCGGGCCCCACCAGTGCTGCCAGTATCATCTGGTCAATTCGACCACCTACGCTGTCGAAAAACGTCGCGCCCCACAATTTGAGGCTGTCTCGCCATCCGACGCCGACTCGTTTTGCGGCCGCAAAATCCGGGACCGCTGCAAGCAGTCCGAGTATCGCCCATACTGACGTGCCAAGTAGTGTCGCAAGATATGCACTACGGAGGGTTAGGCTGTCAGTCGCTGCAAGAACGAGAATGATTACTGATGGGAGGATGAGCGGTGCCGAGCGCACGGCATTCCACTGGAGGATCTTGCCAGCCGAGTGAAGGCGTTCCGCACCGTATTGAGAAGCCCCGCTGACGAGGAGTGTTGCACCCGCGATCTGCATACCGAGTCTTACGCGATCATCGCCACCCGAAAGGGAAGGCGATGCAGCAAGATTCGCAAGAAATGCTGCAACCCCCAGAAAGAAGAGCCAGCCGACAACCTTGGTACTGGCGTCCCCACCTGCCGTTCGCTCTACGGCTGCCGTGCGCGGGATCCCGAGAAATGCAGTCCACGACAGAATCTGGACGGTGGCGAAGGACGCCGCGAGCACTCCCCGCCCATCCGCTCCGAGGGTGTGTGCGAGGACGGGCGCCGAAAGCAGACTTAGACCCATCCCAAGATAGGTGACGCCGGTCGTTGCCCAGATTGCACGATCTCGAGCAACGTTTCCGATGTTGGTAAGCATTAACCGCATCACTGGGTGCGTACGTCCACGTCTGTCCTGCGCCCAAGGGTGGGGACGCCAACTCCGTGATATTCCCATCCGGATGACTCCCACTGTGTCGGATCCAAACAGTTTCGGCCGTCAATTATGACGCGATTTCGTACGTGGGGCTCGATTTCTTCTGGGACCATATTCGAAAATTCAGGCCATTCGGTAAGTACAAGTACCACATCCGCGCCTCGGCATGCGTCGATGGAATTCGATGCATAGTTGAGGGTTGGGAACTGCGTGCGAGAATTTTTGATCGCTTTTGGGTCGTAGACTGTAACGGATGCGCCCTGCAGTTGGATCTGTCCAGCGATGTTAAGTGCCGGTGAATCGCGGACGTCGTCGGATTCTGGCTTGAATGCGGCACCTAGGACCGCGACCCGCGCACCGAGCAACGAGCCCCCCATGACGTCTCTAGTTACTTCGACCATTCTCAGCCGGCGACGCATGTTTATGTTGTCGACCTCCCGGAGAAAGGTGAGGGCTTGATCTGCTCCCAATTCCCCGGCACGCGCCATAAATGCTCTTATGTCCTTTGGAAGGCATCCACCTCCGAAACCAATGCCGGCGTTCATGAAGCGGCGTCCGATCCGCGCATCGTGCCCTATCGCATCGGCGAGGACCGTCACGTCCGCGTTGACCGCATCGCAAACCTCCGCCATGGCGTTGATGAATGAGATCTTTGTGGCAAGGAAAGAATTTGCGGCAGTTTTTACCAGCTCGGATGTAGCCAGATCCGTGACGATGAACGGGACGTCCTTCTCAAGTATCGCTGAGTAAACTTGCCGGGCGACTTCCTCCGCTCGGCCCGGTCTCTCTCGGTCGATCCCAAGGACAAGTCGGTCAGGGTGCAAAGTGTCCTGAACCGCGAATCCCTCGCGCAGGAATTCCGGATTCCACGCGACTTCTACCGCCTCGCCAGCGGGTGAAAGTTCGCGTGCGCGGTCGCCGAGGCGTTGGGCCGTTCCGACAGGAACAGTGGACTTCCCGAAAATCACAGCCGGGCGATTCAACATCGGCGCGAGTGTTTCTACTACTGCATTGACGTAAGTGAGGTCTGCTGCGAATTCCCCGGTCTTTTGAGGTGTGCCGACTCCGATAAAGTGTACGTCAGCAAATCTAGCTGCTTCTTCATACGAATCTGAAAATTGCAGACGTCCCGCGCTGATATTGCGCCTTAGGACTTCCTCGAGCCCTGGTTCGAAGAAGGGAACCTCACCAGCCTCGAGCTTAGCCAATTTCGCCTTGTCGATATCGACTCCAATAACCTCGTGCCCTAGCTCTGCCATGCATGCAGCATGTGTGGCGCCGAGGTATCCGGTGCCAAATACTGCTATATTCTTACTCACTTTGGCGCTCCCTCATGCGGTCTTTGGGCCTCGGACACTGTATGCAACTGGCATGGATTCAATTTCTAGGATCTATAACCACTGGCGAAACCAAATTTCGCGTGCTGCGGTGGTTGAACTGAGCGCGCCCGTGTCACTTATCGCGCCATCTTGGCTTGCGCGGAGTATTCAGTAGGCTCCGTCGCTGGCAACGACAGCCTTGACAGTCTTGGCGATTATGAGCAAGTCACTCACCATCGACCAGTTCTCAACGTAAGAGAGGTCCAACCGCACCGACTCATCCCATGACAGGTCGGAACGGCCGCTGACCTGCCATAGCCCCGTCACTCCGGGTCGTACCAGCAGCCGTCGGCGAATCATTCCATCGTAGTTTTCCACCTCGCGGCGGAGAGGGGGCCGTGGTCCAACGACGCTCATCTCCCTGCGTACAACGTTGATGAATTGCGGGAGTTCGTCGATGCTGTATCGACGAATGAACCTTCCGACCCGAGTTACACGTGGGTCGTCTCGCATCTTGAAGAGGGGACCCGCCCCCTCATTCTGTCCCATGAGTGCAGTGACCTGCGTGTCGGCGTCGATGGACATCGATCGGAATTTGATCATGCCGAAGGGCTTGCCATCAAGCCCGATGCGCTCGGATCCATAGAACACCGGCCCCCTGCTGTCGAGCTTGATTGCGATTGCCACAGCGGCGAACACGGGTGCCAAGACCAGTAGGGCAATGAGGGAGAAGATCAGGTCGAATGCGCGCTTGCCGCTTCGTTTTGCTCCGTGGTAGCTGGGCTTCTCGACGTGGATGAGTGGTAGTCCGGCGACGGGTCGCATCTCCATGCGAGGCCCGGCCACATCGACGACACCCGTCGCCACTACCAGGTCAGCCTCGTACGGTTCGAGCTCCCACACAAGGTTCCGGATCCCCTCATGACCGAGGGTCTCCGTTGCAGTGACAACCACCGTGTCCGCTCCCGACTCGGTGAGCGCCGCTACTACAGAATGCTCGTCGCCGTAGATCGCGATCCGAGTCCCGTCCACCTCGATGTGCTCGCCGCGCGCGCCGGCGTATCGAGGAACGCACACTCCGACTACCCGGTAACCGTCAGTGGCCTCACGCTGGAAGGTCTTCGTCATGTGCCGCACGGCCCGCTCACCACCGACAACGAGGACCGAGGTTTGGAATTCGCCCCGGCTTCGCTTTCGGGCGACGACGCGGCGCCAGGTCCACCGGCTGAACAGCAGGGCCATCAGTCCAACCGGCAACGCGATGGCGAGATAGCCGCGAGCCAGGTCAAGCTTGAATACGAGAGAAATGATCGCGATTGCGCCGAAGAGTCGTAGCGTGCCAGCGATGACTCGCTGATACTCCTCGTATCCGCTGCCGATCACCCGTCTGGATCGCGAACGGAAGAGTACGAGGGTGCCAATCCATGCAGCGGTGAAACAGAGGGACACCACCGCGTAGTTCACTTCGCTGAACGATTTCGTCGTCAGGAGGTCAGATTGGCCGAAGCGCACGACGTGAGCCAGGACAACTGCCAGCACCACGATGATGTTGTCGGTCCAGAACAGGCGCCTGACGTATGCACTTTGCCAAGACCACCGAGTAGTACCGGACCGGTCGCCGACCAAGTATGGGACCCTCGGAGTCGGTGCGTCCGGCGTCTGCTCGACTTCAGCCCGTATCCGGTCGGCTTGCCCCACCGCTGATTCCACCCTGCTTCCCTCCCCGAGCGCCAAACGAGCGAAATGCCCGCGTCGGTGCGATTTCCCAGGGACGAACGCGCGGACGGCATCGACATGCGCGAGTACCTCCCCGCACTGCACACGTCTCAACCTGCGCTGCCCTCGGTAGAGATCATCTTGGAGTATTGAGCCGCGTCTTGCATCTCGGTCGGGCTACTGCGCACCGGCGCGTTTGCGGCCTCTGACCAGCGTGGACCTCTTACTTCTCAGTAACTTCTCAGCAAGTTGCAGGTCAGGCGGTATGTACCGCCCCTAACGGTCCGTACCATTCGGATTTCAACAGGTCAACGTTACCGTGTGAAATGTCACACACCACTTGCGCTTCCGCGCAAAGCTGAGCTGTCAACTGGACATATGACCAGTTCATCCTGACGGGCGGGTGCAGGTCGTTGGTGTTTGTTCGAAGTAGTTTTGCCGCGCACGGTTGCGATCGTCGATGCCCAGATCTCCGGAGATATTCACCGAACTCAGACGACGTCGGTGTAGGCGCTCGAAGCCCGATCTGGCCTGAGTGCTCGGCCGTGAAAAGCACTCAGTTGGATATCGGCCCGCATTCCCCGCTCGGCGACTACTTGCCGTATCGCGGTTCTTGGACAAGACGTCTAGGATCCGATTGTCGCGCAGTCTCACGGCACCATTCCTCCCCCTGCGGGGCCTTCGGCGCGAGCCTGAGTCACTCGACATTCCCATTGGCTCGGATTTCTCCACGAAGGGGAATCCGGTTTGCCCCAATACGTAAGGACGAGGTGTCGTCATGGGCGAATTCATCGCAGAGAACCCTAGCGTCTTCAAGACGGCGGTGGTGCCGGCCGCAGGTATGGGCACGCGGTTCCTACCTGCCACCAAGACGGTGCCCAAGGAACTCCTGCCCGTCGTGGACACTCCCGGCATCGAATTGGTCGCGTCGGAGGCCGCCGAGTCGGGCGCGAGCCGCCTCGTAATCGTGACGGCACCCGGCAAGGCCGGGGTGGTCGGTCACTTCGTGGAGGACCTGGTCCTCGAGAGCCATCTTGAGTCCAAAGGAAAGCACCACCTGCTCGAGAAGGTGCGCAAGGCACCGAGCCTGCTCGACGTCGAATCCGTCGTGCAGGCCGAGCCCCTCGGGCTCGGGCACGCCGTCGGGTGCGCCGAGCAGGCTCTCGACGACGACGAGGACGCCATTGCGGTCCTCCTTCCCGATGACCTCGTCCAGCCCTGCGGCGTCCTCGAGGTGATGGCCCGTGTCCGTGCCAAGCGCGGCGGCACCGTCCTCTGCGCCATCGACGTGCCCAAGTCCCAGGTCAGCTCGTACGGCATCTTCGAAGTCCAGGAGGTTCCCGGTGTCGCGAAACCCGACGTGATGAAGGTGCTCGGCATGGTCGAGAAGCCGAAGCTCGAGGACGCGCCGTCCACCCTCGCCGCTGCTGGCCGTTACCTGCTCGACCGCGCGATCTTCGATGCGCTGCGCCGCGTCAAGCCCGGCGTGGGCGGGGAACTGCAGCTCACCGACGCCATTTCGCTGCTCATCGACGAGGGCCACCCCGTACACGTCGTCGTCCACCGCGGCTCGCGGCACGACCTCGGCAATCCCGGCGGTTACCTGCGAGCGTGCGTCGACTCGGCCCTGGCGAGCCCGGAGTACGGCCCGATGCTGCGATCCTGGCTGACAGACCGGCTCAAGCAGATCGATCCGGACGCTGCGACCGGCGCCCTGCAGTAGGACCCGGGCGCCGGCGGACCTGGTTACTCCGTCATCGGCCCATGCCGTGGTAGCGCCAGCCGTGGGAACGCCAGCGCTGGGCGTCGAGGCAGTTGCGCCCGTCCAGCACGGTGCGTGCTCGAACGACTGTGCCGATCTCGTCCGGATCCATCTCCTTGAAGTCCTGCCATTCGGTGAGCACCAGCACCGCGTCGGCACCCTTGCACGCTTCGGGGATATCGGCCGCATAGGCGAGGGTGGGGAACAGCCGTCGAGAGTTCTCCATTGCCTTCGGATCGAAGACCGTCACGGCTGCGCCCTGCAGTTGGAGTTGTCCGGCCACATTGAGTGCCGGGGAGTCCCGGACGTCGTCGGAGTCGGGCTTGAAGGCCGCGCCCAAGACTGCAATCCGGGCGCCCAGGAGCGATCCGCCGCACGCTTCCCTCGTCATTTCGACCATGGTGCTGCGGCGCCCCATGTTGATGCCGTCCACCTCCCGGAGCAGGTGCAGAACGTTGTTGGCGCCGAGCTCGCCAGCCCTCGCCATGAACGCTCGAATGTCCTTCGGTAGGCAGCCACCTCCGAATCCGAGCCCCGCATTGAGGAATCGCCGTCCGATCCGGGCGTCGTAGCCGAGCGCATCGGCCAGCTCAACCACATCCGCGCCACTCGCGTCGCACACCTCTGCGACGGCGTTGATGAAGGAGATCTTCGTTGCCAGGAATGCGTTCGCGGCGGCCTTCACGAGTTCGGCGGTGGCGATGTTCGTGACCAGAAAGGGCACGCCCTCCGCGATCTGGCATGCGTAGAAGTCACGCAGTGTCGCATCGGCTCGCCCACCGCGACTGGGGTCGACCCCGATGACCAGCCGATCCGGCGTGAGCGTGTCCTGTACGGCGTACCCCTCGCGAAGGAACTCGGGGTTCCACGCCACCTCGACGTCGTCCCCGGCCGGCGCTGCGCTCCTGGCACGCTCCGCCAGTTGCTCGGCCGTTCCGACCGGCACCGTCGACTTCCCGACAATCAGCGTCTGACGGGTCAGGAGCGGGGCGAGCGCATCGACGACCGCATGCAGCTGGGACAGATCCGCGGCAAACTCGCCGCTCTTCTGGGGGGTGCCGACGCCGATGAAGTGCAGGTCCGCAAAGTCGGCGGCTTCGGCGTAGGACGTCGTGAAACGCAGCCGTCCGCTTTCGAGATTGCGCCGCAGTACCTCGTCGAGTCCGGGCTCGAAGAAGGGCACCTCCCCCGCCGCCAGCTTCGCGATCTTCCCGGGGTCGATGTCGACGCCCAGGACGTCATGCCCCAGTTCTGCCATACATGCGGCGTGAGTGGCGCCCAGGTATCCCGTGCCGAAGACTGTGCAGCGCATGCTCCCAGAGGTACTCAGCGGGCGTGTTCAGCACACCGATGCACGCTGAGTACTGAACCAACAATGCGTGAAGAGTTGGCGCTTTCGGCCCACTCAGGTCGACTTTGACGGAACTGGCGGTGTTGCCGCGAACACCGTCGCGTAAGGACTCGTGGCCCGTACGACGAGTTCGGGGTCCGAGCCCGGAACCCAAGCCGCTTCTCCCCGCTCGAGGTTCAGTATCTGATCGCTACACCGCAGCTGAGCTGATCCCTCCACGCAGAACAGGATCCGCGGCACTGGGCCACCGAATGCAGCAGAGGTCGGTCTCGAAGTACCCGAGAGCTCCAATTCGGCGCGCACCAACTCGAACTCGCGCACCGGCGGTGCGTACAGGCATTCGTCTCTGTCGATGAGTGCACGTACCCATGGCACGTCCACCGATCCGAAGTCGAGCACGCGCAGCAGTTCCGGCACGTCCACGTGCTTCGACGTGAGCCCGCCGCGGAGCACGTTGTCCGAGTTCGCCATGATCTCCACGGCCGTGCCTCGCAGATATGCGTGGAGGTTGCCCGCCGGAAGGAACAACGCGTCGCCCGGTTCCATGCTCACCCGGTTGAGCAGGAGGGATGCGGTGACGCCCGGGTCCTCGGCGTAGACCCGGCCGAGGTCGAGGGCGGTACGTGCGGCGACGGTGAACTCGTCCTCCGAACCGGCCCGCGCCGCCAGGTAGCGCTCGCACCCGGCCAGAACGGCGTCCGTCAGCGCGACGAGGGACTTCGTGGGCAGGGTCATCCACGCGGTGAACAGGGCGCGCAGGCCCGTCGCGCCGAGGTGGTCCCCCAATTCCGACGCGTAGGGAGTCAGTTCGGGGACGCTCAGGTCACGGAGGAACTCGACCGTCTCGGTTGGTGCCCGAAAGCCGGCCAGCGCCTCGAAATGGCTCAGCGCCACGACCATCTCGGGCTTGTGGTTGTCGTCCCGATAGTTGCGGTGCGGTGCGTCCAACGGGATTCCGGCGTCGTTCTCCCGCGCGAACCCCTCCCGGGCCTGCGCCCGGCTCGGGTGCGCCTGCAGCGAGAGCGGCTGGTCGGCCGCGAGGACCTTCAACAGGAACGGCAGCCGACCGTCGAATTCTCGAGCACAGTCCGATCCGAGCTGGCTTTCGGGATCGCGCGAGATGAGATCGAGCAGCGACACCGTAGTGCCGCCTTCGTCCACCACGGCCGGGGCCGCCGGATGGGCACCGAGCCACAATTCGGCCTCGGGTTCCTCGGTGGGAGCGGGCCGGCCGGTCAGCTCGGCCAGCGCGGTGTGCGAACCCCACGAATAATTTCGAACGGCCCCGCGAAGCGGATACATCGAACTCCTCCCCGGAACCGGATCAGCTTGTCCTGCATGTCTCTACACGTCGGTGGAGAACCGGACCCCGCCGTCCGGCAGGACGACTCCCGGCCACACCCGCGCGCCGCGCAGCAGTTCACAACGGGCTCCGACCTCGGCGCCGTCGCCGATCACGGCGTCACGAACCAGAGCACGCGGCCCGATCCGGGCACCGAACCCCACGATCGAGCGCTCCACCACCGCCCCCGCGTCGATGCGCGCTCCGTCGAACACGGCGACACCGTCCAGACGGGCACCCCCGCCGACCATCACATCGCGGCCGATCACGGTCCCACCGATCAGCATCGCGCCTGGGGCGACGCGAGCCGTCGGGTGCACGCGGGCCTCCCCGCGCTCACCGTCGAGCGCCGGGGACGGCGCAATTCCCCGGACCAGGTCGGCCGAGCCCTTGACGAAGTCGTCCGGCGTCCCCATGTCCCGCCAGTACGCGGCGTCGACGTGGCCGAACACGCGGGCGCCGTCGACGAGCAGCGACGGGAACACCTCTCGCTCCACCGAGACGGGACGTCCGGCCGGGATCTTCTCGATCCACTCGCGGCGGAACACGTAGCAGCCCGCATTGATCTGATCGGTCGGCGGATCCTGCGTCTTCTCCAGGAACGCGGTGACCCGTCCGTCCGCATCGGTGGGCACGCATCCGAAGGCGCGCGGATCGGCGACGCGCACCAGGTGCAGCGTCACGTCGGCGTGGTTGACCTCGTGCGTGTGCAGGATCTCGCGCAGGTCGCTGCCGCCGAGAACGTCGCCGTTGAACACCATGACGTTGTCGGAGCGCAGGTGGGGCAGCACGTTGCGGATGCCGCCGCCGGTGCCGAGCGGCTCGGTCTCGGTGACGTACTCGATCTCCAGCCCCGTGCTCTCGCCGCTACCGAAGTACTCCTCGAACACCTCGGCCTTGAACGACGTACCGAGCACCACGTGGGTGATGCCGGCGCTCTTGATCCGCGCGAGCAGATGCGTCAGGAAGGGCAGTCCCGCCGTGGGCAGCATCGGCTTGGGCGCCGACAGCGTCAGGGGCCGCAGACGCGTTCCCTTGCCTCCCACCAAGACCACCGCATCGGTCGCGGTTCCTCCGCCCATGTCCCTCCCCTATCGAACGCGCGCCCGGCACGACCGTGCGCGCATGCAACTGCCACCCCCGGGAAGCACGCGGCGGCATCCCGTGGGGGATGCCGCCTGCGCGCGCCGAAGGTCAGCTCTGCGAGAGGTCCGGCAGCTGATCGCCGAAGAGATCGATCACGAGACCGATCAGCTCTTCGGGGGTGTCGATGACGTCGTCGGTCTCGGGCGCGGCGTCCGCCTGCGGAACGGTACCCTCCGACTTGGTCGGGGCGGACTGCGCGGCCGGGGCCGCGGGCGCGGGAGCGGCGCCGTCGCCGGCGACGTTCACGACGATCGGGTTCTGGAACGGCGCGCCGGACTTCAGGCCGACGTTGTCCCACTGAGTGCCGGCGGCATCCTGGCAACCCCAGTACACGTAGTAGGTGCCGGCCGCGATGGGCTGCGGACCCTGCGAGACGGGCTGGCCGTCCTGGACGAAGGTGATGGCGGAGGTGCTGGTGTTCTCGACGGAGAACTTCGAGCCCGGCGCCTGCGCATCGGCGCGGCCCGACGGATCGGCGGCGTCGAGCCCGCTCTGCTTGGTCGACACGTAGGTCACGCAGGTGACACCGCCGGCCACATCCACACCGGCGAAGTCGAAATCGACGGTGATCGAGCCGGGCGTGCCCGACGCCCCCACGGAGGGGTTACCTGCCGCGAACGCGGTCCCCGGCACGCACAGCGCCAAGGCTCCCACCCCGACAACGGCCACAGCGGTCTTCTTCAGAACGGATTGCATCAAAGCTCCCTCGAGTACGGCGTTTTCCGCGGAAGTCGCGGCATGCACTTCGACCCCCCGGTCGGAATGTTCCGAAACACCGTAACCCGAGGCGGCCTCACATGCGAGTTGGTCGGTCTGTTTCGAGCGGCGCCACGCGCGCCTGCACGTCACGCCCCCAATCTGCGCTACCGGTGTCAGTTCATCGGACTATTCCATCCCGTATCCGCCGCGGAGGACGAAACGATGAACCCGGCCGACTTCGCTTAGGGTCTTGACGCATGGAGGTCGTCTTGTGCCTGTTGGCCCTGTGGGGAGCACTGTCGGTGTTGGTCGCGATCGTGGCCGGCGACGCCGTCCGGCTCCGGGAGGAACGGTCCCGTCCGACGCGCGCCGCGGAAGCGCCGGCCGAGCCGACCAAGCCCGAAACGATCGTCCGGACCCCGGTCGGAGTCTGAGCACGGCAGCAGCAGCTGCGCACACCAGAGTTGCGCACGCAGCTGCCGCTGCTCCCGGTCCTACCTGGCCCGAGCGAGGGGCACCGAATCGGCCGCGCCAATCACCCCGCCCGGCGAGGGAAGCGGAACCAGCGCGCACTGGCTGGACCCGGACGTGAGGGCACACAGCGCGGCGGGAAGAACGTAGGGAAGCAGATCGGTACTTCCGGTGTCCGCACTCGCGGTGGCTGGCACGGCGACGGTGATCGCGGCACAGCCCAGGATGCCGGCGAGAAGACGCTTCACGAAGACCTCGATTCGAAGATGAAAGACCTGACCGTCGGTTGAATCGGGCAAATCTCCGAAACGTTACATCGGCGAAGAACGACGCCGAACCGAGCGAGCATGGCATCGGCAACACCTTCGGCCTCAGATCCGTCCCACTCGAAACCACAAGAGCGGTAACGGGAGTCGAGGATCTGGGGCACCCGTCCGTTACGCTCCACTCCCCCGGTCCGCGTGCCCGAGATCCCGCTCGGGATCCACAACGTCCCGCACCCGCTGCTTGAGCGTGACGATGTCGGGAAAGCCGCCGTCGGTCTTGCGGTCCCACACCACCCGATCACCGGCCGTGACGACGAAGATGCCGCCGGTGCCGGGGACGAGCGCGACCTCGCCCAGATCCGTGCCGAAGGTGTTGAGCAACTCCTGCGCCATCCAGCCGGCGCGCAGCAGCCAATTGCACTGTGTGCAGTACGTGATGGTGATGCGGGGTGCGGTGCGCGGCTCGGTCACCGCCCGAGCGTAGCTGTCGATACGCCGCCCGAAAGGGGTGAGGCCCCGCCGATCGTGGTGGCGAAACGGCGGGGCCTCAGCGCGGGCCGGCGATGGGGGGTTACCGGCCCGCGAGCGTCGCCTTCGCAGGGGGGACAGGAAGGCGACACAGGAACACTAGTCCTCAAGATCGTTACTCGCGAGTACAAACACTAAAGCGCTGGTCAAGGGCATGTAAAGCGATGTCAGGGCTGGTTCGTGTGACGTTCGCTCTCGCGCTCGGCGCGCTGAATCTCGACGAGGGATTCCTCCATGTCGGCCACGCGCAGCACCTTGCCCAGAACCAGACCGATCGCCACCGAGACGATCAGCCAGGCGCCCAGAACCGCCGCAACCCACCACCACATACCCACAGTGTGAACGAAATTTGTCGTGGATGGGTAACGCCCGGCGGAGTGGGAGCGATATTGCACCCACGCCATCACGACGGTGTCGCACTTGTCCCACATTCCGTACCGAACAACCGTAAAGTCCCCGGGGTGCCGACCCAGACAATTCGCCGCGCCGGACACGCAATCCTCGTTCCCGCCCTGGCCGCGCTGACCGTGCTTGCCGCGGGCCCTGCCGCCGCGCAGGACCCCGTCGACCCGCCCGGCGACGTCGTCTTCGGCACACAGTCGCTGGGATTCGGCGACACGGTTGCCTTCCGCGGCCACAGCGACACCGCGACCCTCACCGTTCCGGTGCCGGACGGGCTGCGGCCCGCCGCGCTCGACACGACGGTGCAGATGCCCGCCAACGTCTCCCGCGGCTGGATCGACGTCCAGTCGCAGGGGCTGCTGCTCGCCCGCATCGACCTGCCCGCCGCCGGAACCCTGGTGCCGGTCTCGCTGCCCCTGGAGGCGGCGCCGATCGTGGACCGCGCCGTCACCGTCACCCTGACCGTCCACCTGCTCCCGTTCGACGGGATCTGCCCCGAGGACTGGACGGATCGCTCGGTGGTGCTGCGCGACGGACGCGTCCGCTACACCGGGGCCCCGACTCCGCCGGCCGTGGTCGCCGACTTCCTGCCGCCGATCCTCGACTCGCTGGAGCTGGCGCTGCCCGCCGACCCCACCCCCGCCGAGTCGGCCACCGCCCTCGATCTCACCGCGGCCGTCACCGCCCAGTACACGGGCCGGCCCTTGCGGGTGACGGTGCAGACCCTGCCTGGCGACGACGCGGTTCCCCCCGCCCCGGCCGGCCCGTTCACCCGGCAGATCGCGATCGTCGAGACCGACGGCGACGGCGGCGCCGCCCTGGTCTCGGTGCCCGGCGGCGGTCCGGCCCTCGCGGTCACCGGCAACGCCGACGCGCTGCGCAACCAGGCCCGCCTCATCACGAGCGACATCTCGTCGGTCGCGGTGGCCTCGGCGGCGACGGTCGGCACGCTGGGCCGGCCACCGCGGCTGTCCCCCGACGCGACGACCCTCGCCGAGCGGGGCCTCGGCGCCCTCACCGACACCGGGGTCGGCGTGGTGGAGGTGCCGCTCGGCATCGACCAGACCCGTCTGGGACGGCCGTCCCACAATCTGCGGATCAACCTGCAGGGCTCCTACACCCCGCTGCCCACGACCGAGGGCGGCCTGGTGTCGGTGACGGTCGGCGACACCGTCGTCGACTCGTGGCCCGCCGACGCGACCGGCCGCCTCGATCGGTGGATCACGGTGCCGGACAACGTGCTCGGACGGACCACCGACGTGGCGGTGTCCCTACGCGCCACCGGCGGCACCCACCAGTGCGGCCTGCAGCAGCCGATGACACTGACCGTCGACGCCGGCAGCCGCGTCACCACCGAACCCGCCGACCCGCCGCTGCCCGGGGGCTTCCGGTCGCTGCCGCAGGCGCTGCTGCCGAAGGTGAACATCGCCGCCACCGAGGCCGGGATCGCCCACACCGCCCGGGCCGTCGCGCTCGTGGCCGGGCTGCAGAGCCTGACCTCCGTGCCGCTCGATCCCGACTGGGTGAGCATCGACGAGGCCGCCACCGGCGGCACCCCCGCCATCGTCGTCGCCGCCGACGGCCGCGTCCCCGACACCCTGGAGCTGCCCCTCGCCGGCACGCAGGGCCGCACCCTCGACCTCGTCGACCCGGCCACCGGGGACGCCACCACCGTCACCTTCCCCACCGACGTCGAGTTCGCGTCGCTGCAGGTGGCGCGCGACGGCGACCGCACCGTCCTCGTCGCCGCGGCCACCGACGTGCCCGCCGAACTCGACCGCACCCTCGGCTGGCTCGCCGCGACCCCGCAACGCTGGGCCGAACTCGACGGCGACGTCCTGTTCACCACCGCCGACCGCGACCCGGTCGAACTCGCGCTCACCGATCCGGCCACCGAGCCCGCCACCCAGGAGTCGCTGAGCCGCACGACGGGCTGGGTGCTCGCCGGCGGCCTCGCCCTGCTGGCCGTGGGACTCGTCGCCGTGGGCGTCGCGGCCCTGCGATGGCGTCGCGGCCGGCCGCGCCCGCACTGATCGGATGTCGCCATGAGCACCGTCACGACCGCCGAGCGCGCCGCACTGTTCGCGCACACCAGCGCGCGGTGGACACTGATCGTCGCCGCCACCGTGCTCGGGTACTGGTCGACGTGGGAGCAACTGCTCACGGAAATCTCCCGCGGCACGGGCGGCGGCTACGTCCTGCTCGTGCCGCCGTTCGCGGTGCTCGCCGCCGAGGGTGTCACCCGGCGTCGGCGCGGCGAGCTGCCGATCCACGACCGGCAGACCGACCGGATCGTCGGCGGCGCCGTCCTGCTGATCGCGCTGGCGGTCAAGTGGCTGCTGCTGCCGCGGTACGGGCCGAACTACCAGATGATGCACCTCGACGTGCTGTCGGCGTGGACGTTCGTGATCGGCGCGTGCGTGCTGCTGTTCGGCCTGCGCGTCGCCTCCCGGTACTGGCCGGTGTGGCTGCTGCTGCTGGGCACGTCGCCGTTGTTCTACCGGGCGGTGCTCGTGCAGCTCGGCGGCACCAAGTTCGCCGCTGGCTTCCTGATGGTGCTGCTGGGCGCGATCGCGATCGCCGTCGCGGTCGGCCGCACCCGGCGCCGCGCGCTGATCGGCTTCTCCGCGACGTTGCTGCTCGGCCTGGTGCTGCTGGTCGCGGTGACCGCCCGCTACCCGGACGCGCGGGTCGCCGTCGCGCAGATCGTGCCGTCGGGCACGGCGGCGCTCGTCGTCGGCGGCGCGTTCTACCTGTACCGGTATCGCGGCCTCGCGCCGCGCACGCTGCCACCGAACCCGGTGTCGCCGCGCGAGGCGGCCCGGTCGATGTTCCTGATCGTCCCGGCCGCCGTGCTGCTGGCGTGGCTGCCGCTGCCGGATCAGCAGCTCACGCCGGTGTCGGTGGGCCCACCGCCGAGCGGCACCGTCAGCCAGGTGGTCCCCACCGGCTGGTACCAGCTCGAATCCATCGACTACGACTGGCCGCGAAGGTATTTCGGCTCCACCGCGCAGCTGCGCCGACAGATGATCCGGGCCGTCGAGCCGCGCGCCGACTGGGATCGGCTGTCGCGGCCGCGCACCGTCGCCGTGCAGACCCTGCAGGTGCGGCGGGTGGGTGTGTTCGAGGTGTATCCGGTGCAGACCTCCTACGATCTCGGGCGGGCGCGGGTGAGCCCGAAGATCCGGGTGGACCTCGGTCGCGGTGTGCAGGCCGAGTTCTTCACCGTCGTCGACGACGAGTTGCTGCTCACGTGGAGCCTGATGAACTTCATCTGGACGCGCGGCGACGCCCTCGCGCAGCGCGTGAGCCTGCTGACCGTCGACAACCACGAACTCGATGCGCCGTTCCCGCAGCCGACGCCGAACATGGCATCCAACGGGCGGAATCTGCTGTCGGTGTTCCTGCGCGGGCGGGCGTCGGTGGAGGATTCCGATCCCGAGTACAAGGACCTGGACATGCTCACCGAGCTGGGCCGTGATCTGGTGGAGGCGCAGTGGCGCGGAATCTAGTCGACGACGAGTTCAAGGCCGCCGCGCTGCACGACGCGGTGTACGGACTGCGGGAGAAGCGGCCGCTGTCGTCGGCGTCGGTGGCGTTCGTGCCGTGGCAGAAGTGGCTGACCCTCGGCCTGGTCGCCGCGGTGATCGTGGCGCTGGTGTTCGCGACGACGCCGGCGCTGACCGTGCTGATGGCGGTGTGCACGGCCGGGTACATCGCGACGCTCGCGGACCGGCTGCTGCTGTTCTCCCGCGGCCTGGCGCGCGACGCGATCCTCACCGTCGACGACGGCGTGGCGCGGGCCGTGCCCGAGCACACGCTGCCGACGTACACGGTGCTGGTCCCGGCCTACAACGAGCCGGAAGTGGTGGGCGATCTGCTCGCGGCGATGGCCGCGCTGGACTACCCGGCCGAGAAGCTGCAGGTGCTGTTGCTGCTCGAGGAGGACGACGCCGTCACGATCGCCGCGGCCGAGGAGGCGGGTCTCGGCGAGAGCGTCGAGATCCTGCTGGTGCCGGCGGCGGACCCGCGGACCAAGCCGAAGGCCTGCAACTACGGGCTGCACTTCGCCACCGGCGACATCGTCACCATCTTCGACGCCGAGGATCTGCCGGAGCCGCTGCAGTTGCGGCGTGTGGCGGTCGCGTTCGACCGGCTCGGCGACGACGTCGCGTGCGTGCAGGCGAAGCTGGCCTTCCACAACGGCACCCAGAACATGCTCACCGGCTGGTTCACCGCCGACTACGCGCTGTGGTTCAACTTCGTGCTGCCCGGCCTGATGCGCTCGAATTCGCCCATCCCGCTGGGCGGTACGTCGAACCACATCCGGCGCACCGTGTTCGACGAGATCGGCGCGTGGGATCCGTACAACGTCACCGAGGACGCCGACCTCGGGGTGCGCATCGCCGTGTCGGGCTACCGTACGGCCGTATTGGACTCGACGACGCTGGAGGAGGCGAACAGCGATCCGATCAACTGGATCCGGCAGCGTTCCCGCTGGTACAAGGGATATCTGCAGACGTGGCTGGTGCACGTGCGACGGCCCGTACAACTGTGGCGCGGCATCGGCACGGTCGGGATGCTCCGGTTCACGACCCTGCTCGCCGGGACGCCGATCATCGCGTGCCTGAACATGGTCTTCTGGTTGATCACCATCGCGTGGCTGCTCGGGCAGCCATTCCTGATCGAGGAGATCTTCCCCTGGTACGTGTACTTCCCCGCGTTGATCTCGCTGGTGTTCGGTAACTCCGCGGTGTTGTACATGAACCTGGTCGCGTGCCGGGAGACCGGCAACTCGGCGCTGTGGCTCGCCTGCCTGACGGTGCCGGTGTACTGGCTGATGATGTCGGTCGCGGCGATCAAGGGCACCTATCAGCTGATCCGCACTCCCTCCTACTGGGAGAAGACCTTCCACGGGCTGTCGTCGTGAGGGGCGGCGCGGCCCGGGTGTTCTGGCTGTCCTGCCTGCTCTATGCGGCGGTGGGGCTGTACCTGTCGCTGGATGTGGCCTATTTCCAAGGCGATTCGCTCAGCCGCGTCGCGGCCGCGCGCAGCGCCCTGCACAGCCGCGACCCGCACCTGGCGGCGATCGGGTTCGTGTTCACGCCCCTGACCGCGCTGATGCAGTTGCCGCTCGTGGCGCTGTCGGACTGGTGGCCGGCGCTGACCCGGTGGGGCATCACGGCGGTGGTGATGTCGGCGCCGTTCATGGCCGGGGCCGTCACCCAGGTCCACCTGTGCGCCCGCGATCGTGGTGCGTCGCCGTGGCTGGTGTGGACGGTGACGGTGCTGTTCGCGCTCAACCCGATGATCGTGTACTACGGCGCCAACGGCATGAGCGAGGCGCCGTTCCTGATGCTGCTGTGCTGGGCGACGCGCCGGCTGGTGCGGTGGATCGGCACCGACGACGTGCACGACCTCGCCGTCGCCGGGATCGCCGTCGGGCTGGCCTATCTGGCGCGGTACGACGCGCTCGC
Organism: Rhodococcus sp. 14C212; assembly: GCF_011058195.1. Lineage (NCBI taxonomy): Bacteria > Bacillati > Actinomycetota > Actinomycetes > Mycobacteriales > Nocardiaceae > Rhodococcus > Rhodococcus sp. 14C212. The sequence goes on from NZ_JAALEH010000051.1 coordinate 31,698, forward strand.
CGTCGGCGCGGCCGTCACCGTGCTCGTCGTCGCGGTGACGTGGTGGCGCACCCGCGTGTGGCGGGCGGCGCTGCTCGACGCGATCCTCGTCGCCGCCCCGGTGGCGTTGGCGTTCCTCGTGTGGGCGGCGACGAGCTGGCTCATCACCGGCGAAGCACTGCAGCAGTTCTCGTCGTCGTACGGCAACGCGGCGATCCTCGAGCAGAGCGGCGGCGGCTCCACCGGGGGCCTGGGGGCGCTGGCGTTCTCCGTCGCCGAGGTCCTGGTGCTCGGGCCCGCGCTGCCGCTGCTCGCGCCCGTCGTCGCGGTGCTGGCCTGGCGCCGCCGGGACTTCGAGCCCGTCGTGCCCTTCGTCGTGCTGGGGGCGGTGCTCGCGTTCGCGGCCCTGTCGTACTTCCGCGGCATGACGTTCCCGTTCCTGCGGTTCTACCTCGTCGCGGTGCCGCTGGCGGCGATGTGGGTGGTGCAGCTCGCGCCCCGTCGCGGGCAGCTGCGGGCACGCCGGCTCGGTGCGCACGCGACGGTGCGCCCGCAGGACCGCGGCTCCCTCGCACCGGCCGGGGCGCTCGCGCTCGCGGTGTCGGTGCCGATCACGTTCGTCGCGATGGGCAACGCGACGCTGTCGCAGGAGCAGCACGCGCTGCGCACCGTGCTGTTCCCCGACCCGGACGACACGTCGCAGCTGCGGGACCAGGAGAACCGCATCATCGCGTCGTTCGGCACGGAACGTCGCATCGCGGACCACCTCGACGCGCTCGACCTGCCGCCGGGTTCGGTGGTGATGGACACCGTGTACGGGTTCGCGGTCCTCACCGCCACCGACCGGTCCGAGCAGTTCGTCATCCCGTCCGACGCCGACTTCACCCGCATCCTCAACGATCCCGCCGCGAACGGCGTGCGGTATCTGCTGACCGTGCCGAACGAGGGCCGCGGCGTCTCGGACGCGGTGAACCGCCGCTACCCCACCGTTTTCGAGACCGGCGCCGACATCGCGACCCTCGATCTGGAGATCCCCAACGACGGCGACAACCAGCCGACCTGGCGTCTGTACCGGATCGGTTGACGGGCCCGCGCGCCGCGTGCCACCATCGCTGCACCGACCCCGAAAACGGGGCGACCCCGGCCGGTGCGCCAACACCGAACCGGGGTCTGGGCACACGACAGTAGGAGCTGTCATGCACCGTGAGGTGGATTGTATCCACACGCCGATCCCAGGCGCGTATCCCCGGGAGTGGCCGCGTGCCACACACCCGGACGTGACGTCGTCCGCTGCACTGACCTGCGCGAGCCCGCCGACGACCTGACCTGCACCCCGCCCCGTACCCGACCGCCGGGTCCGGGGCTGTCGGTGTTTCCCTGCGTGCGTGCGAGGGCCGTTCCGGTGACCGAGGCGCACGCGGTCACGTCGTTTTCCGTGCGGGTCCGACGCTAACCAACCGCATCCGGCATCCTTCGTCCCGGTGAACGGCACCGGGCACCCGATCGAGCACGGGTCGACACGTCCGACCGGGTCCAGCTCAGCCGCTTGCCTTTTCGGCAGGCGGCCATACGTGCTGGCCGAGACGCGGTATCGGGGTATGGTCCGTGGGTTTGCTTGGGGAAGGGGCCGACAAGTCAGGGACCCGAAGGGTCTCCGTCTGCTTTGCCGTCCCGGATTCTGCTCTGCCGGGCCCGAACACGTGGACTCGATCCGGCGACGCGCACCGGCACCCCGGCGAACGGATCCCAGCGCCCGGGAGCACAGCGCCCGGATCTACAGCGCCGGGATCAGTGCGGACTCGGCGGCAGCTCGTGCAACGCGCGCACCAGCGGCGCCAGCTCCGGGATCTCGCACGCGTTGCCGAGCGCGGCTTCGAGGGTGGCGTCGTGGGTCGGACGCGCACTGTCCAGCAGCTCACGTCCGGAGGCGGTCAGTTCGGTGTAGATGCCGCGGCGATCGTCCTCGCACAGGATCCGCGTGAGCAACCCGCGCTTCTCGAGACGATTGACCAGCCGGGTCGTCGCGCTGCTGCTCAGCGCGGCCGCGCGGGCGAGCTGCGCCATCCGCATGTGCCAGCCGTCCTGCCGGCTCAGCGCGTCGAGCACGGTGTACTCGACCACCGAGAGCTGGTGCTGCTGCTGGAGAGCGCGTTCGAGCTCGGTGTCGAGCGCCCCGTGCAGTGCGGCCAGCGTGCGCCAGCCTTGCGCGCGGATCTCCACCGCGTCGTCCGCAATGCCCACGTCGCCTCCTTGCTTCCTCCTCTCACCGATACTACCCGCTTGCGCATACATAAGGCGCGTGCAACTATTTATGAGGCGTCTGCAACTACTGCACACGCGCTCTATGCGCTGACGCGCAGATCTTCGAAAGGAACTCGACGTGCCTTCAGGCCTCATCGCCCTCGCCATGGGCGGTTTCGGGATCGGCCTCACCGAATTCGTGATCATGGGATTGCTGCCGGAGGTCGCCGCGGACTTCGCCGTGAGCGAGTCCGTCGCCGGCTACCTCATCTCCGGGTACGCACTCTCGGTCGCCCTCGGCGCGATCCTTCTCACCGCCGCCCTCACCCGCTTCGACCGGAAGCGGGCCCTGCTGTCACTGATGGTGCTGTTCATCGTCGGCAACCTGCTGTCGGCCGTCGCTCCGTCGTACGAGGTCATGATGGGCGGACGCATCATCGCGGCCCTGTGCCACGGCGCGTTCTTCGGCATCGGATCGGTCGTGGCTGCGGACATGGTCGCACCCTCCAAGCGCGCCGGCGCCATCGCCATCATGTTCGCCGGCCTCACCATCGCCAACGTTCTCGGAGTTCCGTTCGGCACCCTGCTCGGGCAACAACTGGGGTGGCGCTCGACCTTCTGGGCGATCACCGCAATCGGCGTGGCGGCGCTCATCGGCATCACCGCGTTGGTGCCGGCCACTCCCCCTGCCGCCGCGCACGGCGGCCTGCGCGGCGAACTCCACGCGTTCCGCAACAAGCAGGTCTGGTTCTCGATCGCGCTCACCGTCCTCGGCTACGGCGGCATGTTCGGCGCCTTCACCTACATCGCCTTCACCCTGACCGAGGTCAGCGGCTTCGCGACGTCCAGCGTGCCGTGGCTGCTCATCGTCTTCGGCTCCGGCCTGTTCGTCGGAAACTACCTGGGCGGCAAGGCAGCCGATCGTGCCCTCACCCCGGCACTGACCTGGATCCTCGCCCTGGTGACCGCCGTCCTGATCGTCTTCGCCGCGACCGCCGACAGCAAGATCATGACCATCCTCTCGCTGTTCCTCTTGGGCGCCTTCGGTTTTGCGACAGTCCCCGGCCTGCAGATGCGAATCATGAACTACGCCTACGCCGCCCCCAGCATGGCCTCCGGCGCCAACATTGCCGCCTTCAACGTGGGCAACGCCCTCGGTGCCTGGCTCGGCGGACTGACCATCGCAGCCGGCCTGGGATTCACCTCTCCGATCTGGATGGGCGCAGGCGTCACGGCCGCCGGCCTCGTCGTCCTGTTGATCGCCACGGCGATGGATCGGCCGAGGGACGAAGTGCCGACGGACTCGACGCTCGTGCGTCTCTGACGTCCGCCCGCCGATCCCGGGTCCATCCGACCGCCAAGGCTCGCAGAACCGGACCCGCACAACCTTCCCCACAGCCCTCGTCGCAGAGTGCGTCGGTAACACACCCGGACGGGCATGGAACGCCGGGGCCGTGGGGTGCGAGAGATGTTGTAGCGGTGCTCCTTTCGTAGCCTCGTCCGCGACTACGGGTACAGCGGGTCCAGGTATGTCGTCACAACGAGAATGACGATGACCAGTCCGAAGACGAATACGTCCCGACGATGGAAGCGGGGTTCGGGCCGGGGCCTCCGGTCTTCCACGTCCGTGCGGAAATCTCATGCGATGATGCCCCGGGTCAGTCCCTCACGTGTTCGATTCTCACCAGGAGGTCCCCGGTGTGCTGCCCGATGACGTCCACTCCCCCGTCGAGGGTTCCCAGCCTCACGATGCCGTCGTGGTAGCCCTGGTCGCCGTAGTACAGGACGAGGTCGTTCCACGGCGCGTAGTAGCCGATGTCCCCCGGGGCAGGATCTGCGCCGGGTGGGGCGCCGGTGATCGACAGGGACGCGGGTAGCTCGGCGACCTTTTCCACGGATCCGAAGTCGGTCATGGTGAGGGTCAAAGGTAGCTGCGCGGAGAGGTCGTGGGCGGCAGGGGTGTCCGACAGCGTACCCGTCAGGCTCTGCCCAGCGACGGTGAGCGCGATGCGGATACGGTCCTGCCGGTCGTTGTGGGCGGTGGGCTCCTGAGGACTGCTGCACGCGGCTGCAAGTGTTACGGCAGCCAACGACAACGACACGTGCGCTGCACGAAAGCGGGTGTCCATCAGGCGTCCTTCGGCGTGGTGGTTCGGGCGGGCCCGTGAATGCACTCAGGCGCTGCGGGCTGCAGATCAACCGAGGGTGGCAGTGTCGATGACGAACCGATAGCGGACATCGGACACCAGGACGCGCTCGTAGGCGTCGTTGATCAGGTCCGCGGGGATGACCTCGACGTCGGCGCCGATGTCGTGTGCGGCGCAGAAGTCGAGCATCTCCTGGGTCTGGCGGATGCCGCCGATCATCGAGCCGGCGTAGGAGCGGCGGCCGCCGATGAGGGAGAAGACGTTCAGGCTCAGGGGTTCGGCCGGGGCACCGACGTTGACCAGGGTGCCGTCAACCGCGAGCAGACCGAGGTAGGCATCGACATCGATGGCGGCGCTGACGGTGTTGACGATCAGATCGAAACGGCTCGAGAGCTGCTCGAATGTGACCGGATCGCTGGTGGCGTGGTAGTGGTCGGCACCGAGCCGCAGGCCGTCCTCCTGCTTCTTCAACGACTGGGACAGCACCGTCACCTCGGCACCGAGGGCGTGAGCGATCTTGACAGCCAAGTGCCCCAGACCGCCGAGACCGACGATGGCGACCTGCTTGCCCGGTCCGGCGTTCCAGCGGCGCAACGGCGAGTAGGTGGTGATGCCGGCGCACAGCAGCGGCGCAGCGGCCGCGAAGTCGAGTGTCTCGGGCACGGAGAGAACGAAGTCGGCGTCGACGACGACGTGGGTGGCATAGCCGCCCTGGGTGGTGGTGCCGTCTCGGTCGACGCCTGCATAGGTGGGGACCATGCCGCCGAGACAGTACTGCTCGTCGCCGTTGCGGCAGTTCACGCACTCGCGGCAGGAGTTGACCATGCAGCCCACTCCGACGCGGTCACCAACCCGGTGGCGGGTGACGTCGGCACCGACCTCGGCGACGAGACCGACGATCTCGTGGCCGGGGACGAGCGGGTAGGGCTGGGGTCCCCAGTCGCCGCGGACGGTGTGGATGTCGGAGTGGCAGATGCCGGCGTACTTGATCTCGATGAGCACGTCGTTGGGTCCGACGTCCCGTCGTTCGATGACCGCCGGGGCCAGCGACGCGGACGCGGACGAGGCTGCGTAGGCATGGACACGCATAGAAGCTTCTCCTCTGAGTGGAATTGCGGTGGTTTCGGGCCGAGCTGAAGGTTCAGGCGAACGCACGGTGTTCCGGCGTGCCGGCTGCCGGTGGGCGGAGCAGGACGTATCCGCCGACGCCGAGCAGGGCTGCGGTGACGGTGACGACGCCCAGCGGCACCGCGGTCCCCGGACCGGCGAGACCGACGAGGGGTGCGGTGACGCCGCCGAATGCGAACCGGGCCAGCCCCAGCAGCGAGGCGGCCGAGCCGGCGACCTCGGGATAGTTCTCCAGCGCGAGGGACGTCGACGGCGGGGTCGTGACCGCGACCCCGCTGACCATCGTGAGCAGGGAGACGACCATCGCGGCCAGAGGCAGGTGCGCAGCGGCGGTGAGCAGCACCCCACTGGCGCCGGCCACCACCATGATCAGACCGGCGACCAGGGTGCCCCGGACGGACCATCGCTCCGCGAGGCGACCGGCGAGGAAACCGAAGACCATGAAGCCCAACGAGTTCAGCCCGAAGGCGTACGAATAGCCCTGCGGTGACAAGCCGTAGATGCCCTGCAGCACGAAGGTGGCGCCGCTGAGATAGGCGAACAGGGCGGCGTTGACGAACCCCGTGACGAGGACTGCGCCGAGGAACACCCGGTCGGCCAGCAACCGGCGGAACACTCGCCCGGTGTCGGCCAGGCCACCGGTTCGTCGACTGTCCGGTGGCAGCGTCTCACGCAGCACACCGGCACTCGCTGCGAGGATCATCACGCCGACGACGGCCAGGAACACGAAGGTGCCCCGCCAGTCGGTGACCGTCGCCAGCTGCCCACCGATGACCGGGCCGACGATGGCTGCCAGACCACCCAGGACGGTGAGTCGCCCGTAGTACCGCAGGAGGCGGGCACCGGAGTACAGATCGCGGCCGGCGGCCTGGGCGATGACGATGCCGACCGCGCCGGTCAACCCCTGCACCAGGCGCGCCGCGACGAGCATCTCGATGGTCGGGCTCACCGCACACCAGGCGGACGCGGCGATGAAGGCCCCGACTCCGATCAGCAGCGGGCGACGGCGACCGAACCGGTCCGACAGCGGACCGGCGACGACCTGCCCGAGCGCGAGCCCGAGCAGGCAGGCGGTGACCGTCAGCTGCGCGGCCGACGTGCTCGCCCCGAGGTCGGCAGTGAGCGCGGGCAGGACCGGCAGGTACAGGTCCATGGAGATGGGGCCGAAGACGGTGAGCAGGCTCAGCACGACCCCCAGCGCCCGACCCCCGGGCCCGGGGCCCGAAACGCTGCCGACCTTGCCCACGGCGACCCGGTGGTCGTCGCGGCGGTCCGAGGTCAGGGAGGCAGACATGAACGAACGGCTCCTGATGAGTCGTGAGTCGGCCGTGCGGCAGACTCGAGGCGGTGACCGCCGGCGGGTGACGGTCGAGGTCAGGGGCGGAGCAGAACCTTGATGGCGCTTCGCTCGTCCATGGCCTTGTAGCCTTCGGCGGCCTTCCCGAGGGGCAACTCGAGGTCGAACACCTTGCCCGGGTTGATGATTCGGCTCCAGATCAGGTCGATGAGTTCGGGCAGGTACTGCCGAACCGGGGCCGGACCGCCGTGCAGGTGCACGTGGGAGAAGAACAGCTCGTCGCCGGGCAGCTGCACGTCGTGCGCGACACCGACGTAGCCGACGTGCCCGCCGGGCCGAGTGGACCGGATGGCCTGCATCATCGACTCCTGGGTGCCGACGGCCTCGATCACCGAGTGCGCCCCCAGCCCGCCGGTGAGCTCCTTGATCCGGGCGACGCCCGCGTCGCCGCGCTCGACGACGATGTCGGTGGCACCGAACTCGCGGGCCAGCCGCTGGCGCGGTTCGTGGCGGCTCATCGCGATGATCCGCTCGGCACCGAGTTGCTTCGCCGCCAGCACCGCGAGCAGGCCGACGGCGCCGTCGCCGACGACCGCGACGGTCTTGCCCGGCCCGGCTTCGGCGGCGACCGCACCGAACCATCCGGTGCCGAGGACGTCCGAGGCAGCCAGCAGGGACGGGATCAGGTCGGGGTCGGGCATGCCCGGAGTGGCCACGAGCGTGCCGTCCGCGAGCGGAACCCGCAGGAACTCGGCCTGGGACCCGAGCGTGCCCATGATCACGCGGTGGATGCACGAGCTCTGATACCCGGCGCGGCAGATCTCGCAGGTGTTGTCGGACGCGAAGAACGAGCCGACGACGAAGTCGCCGACCTTGATGTTGGCGACGTCCTCACCGATCTCCTCGACGACGCCGACGTACTCGTGGCCCATGGAGATCGGGCCGTCGTAGGTCTCGACACCGCGGTAGGGCCACAGGTCCGAGCCGCACACGCAGGTCGCGGACAGCCGGATGATCGCGTCGGTGGGTTCGACGAGGGACGGACGGTCGCGTTCCTCGACACGGACGTCGCCGGGGGCGTGCAGGACTGCTCCTCGCATGACGGTTCTCCTTGATGTTCGAACTCCAGGTCCGGCATGTCTCCGGGCCGACTTCCATGAAACTCCGCTCACCGCGCGTGCGGGAGGTCGCGTTCATAGGGGGTACAAGCAGAACCTCCCACAAGCCAGTACCGGACGTACCGTGGACGACGTGGACAACCGCGCCGATATCCGCAGCTTCCTCGCCACCCGGCGGGCCCGGCTCACCCCGCAGCAGGTCGGGCTGCCTGCCGGCGGCGGGCGCCGACGGGTCCCCGGATTGCGGCGCGAGGAGGTCGCAGTGCTGGCCGGGGTGAGCACCGAGTGGTACACCCGCCTGGAGAAGGGCCACATCGGCGGCGTCTCCGACGACGTCCTCGAGGCGGTCGCCCGGGCACTGCAGCTCGACGAGGCCGAACGGGCCTACCTGTTCGACCTCGCCCGCGC
>NZ_JAALEH010000052.1:0-37062 GCF_011058195.1 Rhodococcus sp. 14C212
CGGATTCAAGACGGCTTCGTTGGAGACACACGCGGCTCAAGCCGGCATGACATGGGCTTCCTATCCGGCGCTCCGCCGTGCTGAGCGGAAGAATCCATGATCTTCGAACACGTGATCACGCCGGTATACGTTGTGCAGCAATGAGTGTGGATAATGACCTTAGTGGCAGATTCGCCCACTTCCTTTGTGCGGGGTTCGGATGCACCGAAGCCCTGGAACGAGACAGGGACATCTGCGCTCGTCGATCAGAGTGGACGTGCAAGACGCCCGCGTCGAACCGCCCCGGGACGGTGGTCGAGGATTCGGGGTTCGAGGTGAAATCGACCGCCGCCTGCAACCTGGATTTCTCGAGGTCGGAACGGACGCGACCAGAGGGGTGGCGTGACACATCGGTTGCGTCACGTGGTCGTCGATGACGTCGCGTGATGGGCGTACCAGTCGAGAAGTTCGAATTGGTCGACGGTGGCGGGGTCGGCGACGTCGGTAGGTTTGTGGCCGAGGAGAATTCGTTTGATCGGTACCTCGAGTTTCTTGCCGGTGCGGGTGTGGGGGATGCCGGGTGCAGTGATGATGTCGTCGGGGACGTGTCGGTTCGAGGCTTCGCTCCGCAGTCGGTGGCAGATGCGGTTCTTCATCTCGTCGTCGATCATCTGTCCCGGGGCCGGAACGACGAACATGGGCATCCAATAGCTTCCGTCGGGTCGTTCGACGCCGATGACCAGGGCTTCGGTGATTTCCGGCAGGTTCTCGACGATGTCGTAGATGTCGGCGCTGCCGATGCGGATGCCGTTGCGGTTGAGGGTGGCGTCGGAGCGACCGTGCACGGTGATGCCTCGAGCGGTGGTGATGGTCACCCAGTCCCCGTGCCGCCATACCCCGGGGTAGGTGTCGAAGTAGGCCTCTCGGTATTTGCGCTGGTCCGGGTCGTTCCACAGGACCACGGGCATCGACGGCAGGGGTGCGGTGACGACGAGTTCGCCGACCGCATCGCGAACGGGGGCGCCGGTGTCGTCGAAGGCGTCGACGGCGACACCGAGCCAGGGACACGAGAGCTGGCCCGGCCAGGTCGCCACGGTGGGGGCCCCGCCGAGAAAGGCGGTGACCACGTCGGTGCCGCCGGTGATGGACACGGCGGGGATGTCGGCGCCGACGTGCGTGGCGATCCAGTGGGCAGATGCTGCCGGGAAGGGGGCGCCGGTGACACCGACGGTGCGCAGCATGGTCAGGTCGTGTGCGTCGCGGGGTGTGCAGGCTCCCTTTTCGCAGGCGAGGACGTAGCCGGGACTGGTGCCGAGCACGGTGGTGCTCGTCTGTGCTGTGATGCGCCAGATGGTATCGACGTGTCGATGGGTGGGGCTGCCGGCGTAGCAGACGATGCTGGCGCCGAGTAGCAATGCGGACAGTTGGAAGTTCCACATCATCCACGACGGTGTCGTGTACCAGAACAGGCGGTCGGTGTGGGCGAGGTCGAAGTGCAGCGCCAGTGCTTTGAGGTGCTCGAGGAGCACGCCGCCGTGCCCGTGGACAAGCCCTTTGGGTTGGCCGGTGGTGCCGGAGGAGAACACCACCCACAGCGGATGGTCGAACGGCACCGGTTCGGTCGACAGGAGTGCGGAGGCGTCGGCGGTGGCCTCGCTCCAGGACAGGTAGTGGGGGTCGTCGGGAAGACCGGTATCGCGGTCCACCAGGAGAGTGCGTTGAACCGAGGGTAGGAGCCTGCGAAGTTCCTCGACGGCCTGTCGTTTGTCGTGGTGCCGGCCACCGTAGTGGTAGCCCGTGGCGGCGACGAGAACGCGGGGTTCGAGCTGGGCGAAGCGGTGCGCCGCCCCGACCGGTGCGTAGTCCTGCCCGCAAGCGGCCCACACGGCCCCCAGGCTGGCGGTGGCGAGGAAGGCGGTGACCGTCTCGGCGGTGTTCGGCAGGTATCCGACGACTCGGTCGCCGCGGTCGACACCGAGGTTGCGCAGTGTCTGGGCCAACGCCGCCACCCGGGTGCGCAGCTCGCCGAAGGTCAGCGTGCGGGGCGTGTCGGTGTCTTCGTCGACCTCGACGACGGCGGGCCGGTCCGGATCGGAATGCCGGAACAGGTACTCGACATAGTTCAGTTCGATCTCGGGGAACCAGTGCACCTCGGGCATCCGGTCTCCTGCGAGCGCCGGTCCGGTGCCGCGGTCACCGACGTCGAAGTAGTCCCAGATCGCCATCCAGAATTGCTCGACGTCCTCGACACTCCACCGCCACAGCGCCGCGTAGTCGGTGGTGACGGAGATGTCGGCCCGTTGGTGCCGGCAGAGCCAGGCGGCGAAGTCGGTGATGCGGGCGTCGGCGATCTGCCTCGCGGTGGGGGTCCACACGGGGTCGGCCATGGTGTGTCCTTCGTGCGGTGCGTTCAGGGGCGGGCGGCTGCGATCGGCCGTGCCGGATCGGTCGCCGTGGTGTGGGCGATGTCGGATTCGATGAGTGCGTCGATCTGGTCGGGGCCGTACCCGAGACCGGCGAGAATGCGCCGGGTGTCGGCGCCGCGGTCGCGGGGAGGAACCCGCACACTGCCCGGGGTACGGCTGAGTTTGATCGGTACCCCGGTGGCGCGGTAGCCATCCTTGTCCACGACCATCTGTCGGTGCCGCACGTGCGGGTCGCGCAGGGCTTCGGCGACATCGTGCAGCGCGGATGCGGGCACCCCCCGGGCGAGAAGCTCGTCGGCCAACCGGTGCCGTTCGAGCAGGCCGATCTTCTGGGCGAGCAGGGGGCGTAGCTCGGTGACGTTGGTGACGCGGTCGGCGTTGGTGGCGAACCGCGGGTCGTCGGCGATGCCGGGGATCTCCAGTAGGGACGCGAGGTGGCGGAACTGGCGGTCGTTGCCGGCACCGATGAAGATTTTTCCGTCCGCGGCGTCGAAGGTGTCGTAGGGGGCGATGGTGGGGTGCGCCGACCCTGTGCGTTGGGGGATGCGACCGTCGGCCAGATGGGCCGGCGAGTGCGGGTGCAGCAGGGAGATCGCGGTGTCGATCAGTGTGCAGTCCACCAGCTGACCTATGCCGGTGCGGTGACGGTCCTGAAGGGCGAGCAGGATTCCGGAGAAGGCGTAGATGCCGGTGACCATGTCGACGATCGGCACTCCGACGCGCAGAGCCGGTCCGTCGGCTTCGCCGTTGATGCTCATCAGTCCGCTGTAGGCCTGCACGACCGCGTCGTATCCGGGCATGGCACCCATGGGTCCATCCGTGCCGAAGCCGGTGATGCGGCATTGGATCAGATGGGGGTATTGCGCGCGCAGCAGCTGGTCGGGATAGCCCCACTTGGCCAAGGTGCCGGCCTTGAAGTTCTCCACGAGGACGTCGGCGTCGGCGAGCAGGTCCGCGAGCACTCGTTGACCTTCGTCGGTGCGCAGGTCGAGACAGATGTTGGACTTGTTCCGGTTGACACCGCCGAAGTAGGCGCTCATGGTGTCGCTGACGAACGGCGGTCCCCAGGTGCGGGTTTCGTCTCCGTTGGGGGGTTCGACCTTGATGACCTCGGCGCCGTGGTCGGCGAGCATCTGGGTGCACAGGGGTCCGGCGAGCACTCGGGACAGATCGAGCACGCGCAGACCGGCGAGGCTTCCGGTGGCCGGGGGTTCGGTGGTGAGCACAGTGGTAACCGTCCGATCGTGGTCGGTAGGACTGATGGTCAGTAGGACTTGGGCAGGCCGAGGACGTGGTTGGACACGTAGTTCATGACCATTTCCTGGCTGACGGGGGCCAGACGCAGGATGCGCGATTCCCGGAAGTAGCGCTCGACGTGGTACTCGCGGGCGTATCCCATGCCGCCGTGTGTCTGGATGGCTTGATCGGCAGTTGTGAAGCCGGCGTCGGCGCACAACCACTTGGCCATGTTCGCCTCCCGCCCGCACGGCAGGCCCTGGTCGTAGCGCCAGGCCGCGTTGCGGGCCATCAGTTCGGCGGCGTCGAGGCGGGTCACGGCCTCGGCGAGGGGGAAGGCGATGCCCTGGTTCTGCCCGATGGGACGGTCGAACACGACCCGGTCCTTGGCGTACTGCACGGCCTTCTCGAGGGCGGCGCGGCCGATGCCGAGGGCCTCGTGGGCGAGCAGGATGCGTTCGGGGTTGAGGCCGTCGAGCAGGTACTTGAAGCCCTGGCCTTCCTCGCCGATGCGGGCGCTGTCGGGGACGAAGTAGTCGTCGATGAAGACCTCGTAGGAGGAGACGGCGTTGCGCCCCATTTTCGGAATGGCGTTGAGGTGCACGTGCTGCGGGTCGATGTCTATCAGGAACAGCGACATGCCGTCGGTGGCGCGCTGCACCTGCTCGCGCTTGGTGGTGCGGGCGATGAGCACCATCTTCTGGGAGTCACCGGCCTTGGTGATCCACACCTTGCGGCCGTTGAGGATATAACCGCCGTCGACGCGCTTGGCAAAGGTGGAGATGCGGGTGGTGTCGGTGCCGGCGTTCGGTTCGGTGACACCGAAGCACACGTGCAGCGACCCGTCCGCGGCGGCGGGGAGAATCTCCTGGCGGAGTTCCTCGCTGCCGTGCTTGACGATGGTGTTGAGCCCGAAGATGGTCAGGTGCATGGTGCTACAGCCGTTCATGCCGGCACCGGAGGCGGCGATCTCTTCGAGCAGCAGCGATGCTTCGAAGATGCCCAGACCACCGCCGCCGTACTGTTCGGGAATGGCGATGCCGAGCCAGCCGCTCTTGGCGAACGTCTCGTAGAACTCCCAGGGGAACTCGCCCTTCTCGTCGCGTTCGGCCCAGTACTCGTCGGAGAAGCTGCGGGCGAGTTCGCGGGCGCCGGCGCGCAGTTCCTGCTGTTCGGGGGTCAGTTCGAAGTGCATGAGGTGGTCCTTTCGAGGATGGTGCGGGCGTGGGCGGTCAGGGGGCCGTCGATCATCTGATCGCCGAGCCGGAAGACGCCGCCGGTGGAGGCTTCGGGGTGGGAGAGGACCGACTGGGCCCAGCGGATCTGGTCGTCGGTGGGATGGAATGTCTTCCGAATCACCGAGACGTGCCCGGGATGGATGCAGGCCTTGGCCCGGAACCCCATGTCGGCGGCCTCGACCGATTCGCGGCGTAACCCCGCGAGGTCGGAGATGTCGATGTGGACGGCATCGATGGCGGCCTTGCCTTCGGCGGCGGCAGCGAACAGGACGGTGGTGCGAACATGTTCGATCATCGCGCGGTACCGGCCGTCGGGCCCGCGGCTGGAGCGTCCCCCGATGTCCGCGACCAGGTCTTCCCCGCCCCACATCAGGGCCGCGCAGTTCGCTTCCGCCGCCAGCCGGGGAGCCGCCATGACCCCGGCCACCGTCTCACACAAGGCGATCACGTCGAATCCGTGCAGCGTACGAAGCTGTTCGACCCGGGATGCCTTGGGCAGCATCACGGTGCGTACCCCGGCGGCGCGCATGGCGGCGACATCGTCGTCGAACCACGGGGTACCGGCGGCGTTGATCCGCACGACGGCGCGGTCGGGTACCGCCGCTGCCGCCGCAGCGACCTGGTCACGCGCCGCGGCCTTGCGATCCGGGCCGAGGGCATCTTCGAGGTCGAAGACGACCACGTCGGCGCGGCCCAAGGCCTTGTCGAACCGGTCCGCGCGATCCCCCGGGCAGAACAGCAGGGCCGGTCCCTGCGCGAGGATGCTCATCGCTGCTCCGGGGGAAGACGGCGCATCATCGCAGTGCGGCGGGCTTCGGCGACGACCTCGTCGCGTTGGTTACGGGCAATGTGCAGGAATTCGACGATCCCGGCGCCGGGCCGCGACTTCGACTCCCGCTTGCTCAGCACGGTCGTCTCGGCGTACAGGGTGTCCCCGGCCAGGACCGGCGTCGGGAAGACGATGTGGCCGAAGCCGAGATTGGCCACGGTCGTCTCCTGGGTCAGTTGCGCCACGCTGAGCCCGATCAACGTCGAGAGGGTGAACATGCTGTTGACCAGCCGCTCCCCGAACTCGGTCCGTGCCGAGGCCGCCGCGTCCAGATGCAGGCTCTGCGGGTTCATCGTCAGTGTCGAGAACAGCGTGTTGTCCGACGCTTCGACGGTGCGGCCGGGGCTGTGGCGGTAGATCACCTCGGGATCGAGTTCCTCGAAGTACAGACCGCGCTGGTGGATGCACACCTTCATTTTGTTCCTAAATATGAACATTGTCGCCTTATATATGGACAAGCCGAGTGTTGCGTGAGGCCTGCCACATTGTCAAACCGGCCGGGGTGCCGGTCCGTCGCGTAACCCGGATCCCCTCGGCGACTTGACGTGACTTGGCCCACTCCCTAGCATTCGCATCAGGTTCATACATGAGAACTTAATGTTCATAAATATGAACACGGTGGATGTGCCGGCCACATGTTGCCGCTTCCCAGCGCAATCTCCGGCCCCCGATTTCGAGTACCGCGCGTTCAACCGCGACCATGGACCACAGAAAAGGACCCCGCCACATGACCGAGCAGATGACCCCACCCAGTACCGCCACCCCACCACCGAAGACGCACAAGTCCGTCGGTCCCGCCGTGGTGGTCGGATCGGCACTCGAATGGTTCGACTTCTACCTCTACGCCTCGATGGCGGCTCTGGTGTTCGGCCCGGTCTTCTTTCCCTCGGAGAACTCGACAACCGGCACTCTCGCCGCCGTCGCCACCTTCGCGGTCGGATTCCTGGCACGCCCCTTTGGTGGCATGATCTTCGGCGTCCTCGGCGACAAGATCGGCCGCAAGGCGGTGCTGTCGATCACCTTCCTGCTCATGGGGATCTCCTCCGGCCTCATCGGCCTGATCCCCTCGTACGCGTCGATCGGTATCGCCGCCCCGATCCTGTTGGTGGCCTTGCGCATCGCACAGGGCCTCGGTGCCGGCGCGGAGTTCGGCAGCGCGATCGCGGTGTCCTACGAGCACGCCGACAAGAAGTCTCGGGGCCGGCTGGGCTCGTGGCCGGCGCTGGGCGTGAACATCGGGTTGCTCGTGTCCTCGCTGACCGTGGCCATCCTGACCAGCTTCAGTGACGAGTTCCTCTACAGCTGGGGCTGGCGCATCCCGTTCATCGCCAGCTTCGCCCTCGTCGGCCTCGGCTTCTGGGTGCGACGGAAGTTGCCCGAGACCCCGGATTTCGAACGCCTGGCCGCCCAGGAGAAGAAGCTCGAGAAGTCACGGCCGATGCGCGATCTGTTCAAGTCCGACTGGCGTGGCCTCATGGTCGTGATGGCCATCACGATCGGATACAACGGTGTCAGCTACGTCTTCAAGACCTTCTCGTTGTCCTATCTGACCGAATTCCGCGATGTCGCCGCCAACATCGGGGCCTTCGGCATCACCCTGGCGAGCGCTGCGGCCATCGTCACCGTGCCGATCGCAGGTCGCATCTGCGACCTCGTCGACTCCCGGCGAGTGATCTTGTTCGGCGCAGCGGGCACCGCCGCCCTCGCCTTCCCCTTCTTCTGGCTCCTCGACACCGGACGTCCGGTCTACATCTGGGCGGCACTGATCCTGGCCACCGGCATCGCCGTCCCCGCCATGCTCGCAGCCTCCGGATCCTTCCTCGCCCGCCAATTCCCCACCGAGGTCCGTGCATCCGGACTGGGTACCGGCCGCGAGGTCGGCGGCGCCTTCGCCGGTGGTCTCGCTCCGCTGGCAGCCCTGACCATGGTCACCATGTCCTCGACCAATGCGACCTGGGGAGTATCCCTGCTCTTCATCGTCGGGGCGATCCTCATCGCCGGCGGTTCCCTGTTCGACCAACAACGCAACATCGACCGCCGCGGCGACACCGCCTGACACCGGAGCCGATGCGTCCGGCCGCTTCCCCCATGGCAACGGCCGGACGCATCAGTTCGTGCGCAGCACGTCCTGACGGCGCGGCAGCCCGGTCCGGACGTGAACGCACGCGCCCGCGGGGCCGAACCGGCGCCCGCCGCGCCAGGACGCGGGCGCAACCGAGGAAACCGGAGAGTCAACACGCCATGCACGTGGGAAAAGCACCCGAACTCCTCCGGTCGATGGCCGCCGCCGGCGCCATGGCCACCCTCGGGGCCATCCCGGTCTACCTGCTCAGCGCCCAGTCGGTCCTCATCCGCCGGGACCTCGACTTCGACGAGGCCCGGTTCGGATTCACCGTCAGCGGCTTCTTCGCGGCCGCGGCACTCACCGCACTGTTCGCAGGATCGTTCCTCGACCGACTCGGCCGACGCCGCAGCACGGTGCTGGCCGGTGTCACGGCATGCACAGGCGGAGCCGGGGCGGCCCTGATCGCGCACACCTATCCCATCCTCACCCTCACACTCGTCGTCCTCGGCGTCGCCAACGCCGTCCTGCAGATCACCGCCAACCTCTCCCTGGCCGGCACCATCCCCGTTCATCGCCAAGGCCTGGGCTTCGCGGTGAAGCAATCCGCCGTTCCCCTGGCCGTCCTGATCGGGGGACTCTCGGTGCCCACGATCGGAACGCTGATCGGTTGGCGGTGGACGTTCGCCTTCACCGCCATCGTGGCCACACTGCTGACACTGACGGGACTGCGCAGCCGACCCAGCCACACCCCGGCCGCGGCGACTACCCACGATCCGCAACGCCCACCACGAACAGCGCTGATGCTGGCATCCTGCGGCATGGCGATGGCCAGCATGGCAGTCAACTCACTCGGGGCCTTCGTCGCCTCCTGGGGATTCCAACTCGGCATCAGCCCGGCCCAAGCCGGTTACCTCATGGCAGGCGGCAGCTGCCTGTCCATCTGCGCCCGGCTCGTCAGCGGTCAACGCGCAGATCGCCGCAACGGCGGCAACCTCACCGTCGTCATCAGGCAGATCATCCTCGGAGCCTGCGGCTTCCTGATCCTGGCCATCGACACCGTGCCCACCTTCTGGGCCGCAGCGATCCTCACCTTCTCGATCGGCTGGGCCTGGCCGGGACTACTAATCTTCGCCATCGTGCGGATCGGGCGCGACGCGCCCGGCGCCGCCTCGGGGGCACTGCAAGCCGGGGCCTTCGCCGGAGGCGCGGCAGGCCCGGCACTGTTCGGGCTGATCGTCTCGTACGCCGACTACCCCACCGCCTGGTGCACCTGCACCGCGGCCATGCTGATCGCCGCTGCCCTGCTGACCGCGGCGCGCCGATCCTTCCGACACGATCTGCGAACACGACCGTTGGCACGCTCCGCCGATACCGTCCACTGACACGGAGAGAATGATCGCCATGACCACGTCCACGTCTGCAGTTCACAGCGCAGCGACCACGCACTTCGCCTCCCGCGACCTCACACAGCCGGACGGTATCGTGAACCGACCGACGAGCCGAAAGATGAAAACAACAGTGTCGATGCCGGGTGACGCGAAAGAACATCGCACAGTCTCTCGTGTCACCACCATCCTCGAACTCGTTGCTCGCAGTGAGAACGGGAGCCGCTTCGCCGACATCACCGCGGCAATCGATGCTCCCCGCTCCTCGGTCCACGTCCTCGTCAAAGGCCTGGTCGCCAACGGCTACCTGCACGAGGAGGGCGGCAGGTACACCATCGGTTCGGCCGTCCGCGCCCTACTTGCAGCACCGACAGTGCCCATCGACAGCGCCGCCCGGCCCGGCATGGAAGCACTACACCACAAGTTCAACGAAACGGTGATGCTCTCCTTCCTCGTCGGAGATGCCGTCGTCTACACCGATGTCATCGAATCGACCCAGATGATCCGCTACTCCGCCCCGCTGCGCACCCGCCGACCGCTCTACCCCACCAGCTCCGGAAAATGCTTCCTCGCGTACGCCGGCGAAACGTTCCGTGAAAACTATCTCGCAGCGCACATTCCGGACGAGGACATGCGAGAGCAGGTCCGCGCCGAACTCCGCACGATCGCAGACGAAGGTGTCGCCATCAACCGAGGACAAACCCTCCCCGACGTCAGCGGTGTCTCCGTGCCCATCTTCGGCAACGGACACCTTCTCGCGGTCCTCGCCATCGCCGGCCCCACCACCCGAATCGCCGACCGACTCGACGAGTTCGCCGCGACCGCCAAGGAAGAAGCGCATCACATATCAGCCCGGCTCACCGGGAGTGGACAGAGTTAGCGAACGCACGTCGACGACCGCCACGAACGGCGAAATGCTGCTCCGGCAACTCCTATTCACTCCTTCGCCGTGGAATCCGCACGACAGACAGATCTCCCACACCAACCCCTAGTGGTCAACTCCCTGCCGGCATATCCGAAACCGCCCTGCCCCCGGAACGGGCTGACCCGACTGATCCAACAGATCGTCGGGGTGGGTGGACCGTGTCGACCGCATGCTCGAGATCGTCGTCGGTCAGGTGGTGGATTCGCGCCGCGGCGGAAGGGTGTCCGGGAACTCGTAGGAGCAGCCGATCTCGTCGAGCGACGGTGCGCCGGGAACGGCCCGGAACCACGACACGCACGCCTCGGCTGCGAGTGCGATGTCGCGGGTGAACAGATACCCGTCGGTGCAGTCGTCGAAATGATCGTCGAAAAACCACCGGTCCAGGTCCAGGGCGTCGACCGCATGGGTGTCCAGCCGCAGCCGGTCGAGCACCGCCCGGGAGCGACGCACCATCAACACCCCGTCGGCGAGCACGTGCAGCTGCGCGCACACCACCGACTCGTCCACACGGTCGTGGTCGTCGTCGAAGTGCACGTAGTCACTCGGTCCGAGGTCGATGATCAGCCCCACCGGCTGGCCGGTGAACGATTCGACGAGCCAGTCGCTCATCCCGTCCCACGTGGTGATCTCCGGTACGTCGGTACTGTCGGCCACGGGCGCTCTCCTTCGGTGCGTACGGCGGGCGTCACGGTCACGCTATCGCCGCCCACCGACAATGCCGCCGCCGCGCCGGCACCGCCGACCGGACCGTGCATCTGCGCTCGCGCCGCACCTCGTTCCCACGAGAGACTGCGCCGATTTCACACGAAAACCCCTGCGGCACAATCGGTCACGAACGCCGATAAGCGATATTATGTCAAGTAGAACACTCGGTATTGCATCCGATGAATCACCCCTCATTCCTCTGCAGGCGCCTGCTCGTGCGGGTCTCCCGTGTCGGACAGATGATCTGCACACCCAGATGATGGGTGCGTCTGGCAACGGCCGACGACGCGCGCGTGGACCGGTCCGACGTGGACTTCTCGTCGTGGACGAGGGCAACGAGTTCCTGCTCCGATGCACCACGTCAGCCCGTCGGTGAATGCGCTCGTCTGGCGGGCGGACACCCTCTCCGGCGCCCCCACCGAGGCCGATCGAAATAGCAACAGACACCGTGCGCGATGACCCCACGTCGTCGTCGCAACCTCACTCCACTGCGCGTAGGGCATCGACAAGGCCGGCGAATCGAACTGGACCGACCTGATCTCCGGGCCGATTAAACCTGATCCTTTGTACGACACCGTCATACCGACGTTTCAGGTCAGCCGCCACCTGTTTCTCATCGCCCACCGAGCACATCGTGTAAACCATGTCGTCAGTGATCAGCGCGGGCATCTCGCCCCAGCGATTCTGCTTGGACAGGGCGTTGAGGTCAGTCTGTAGATCCCCCCACCCGTGGGCTTCCAACACCGGTCGGTATGCGGGCGTTGATCCATAGAATGACATCTTCGTGCGGACGGCCTCGAAATCGTTTTCGTCGAGCGCGACGAACGGCGACAGCGCAAGTTCCAATGGTGCGTCGTCCTCTAGTCGATGCGCGGCCACCGTCGGCAAAAGGACGTCGTGCAGATAGCGCTCCGTCAAGAATGGATGGACGAACAAGCCGTCGGCCGCCTCCGCAGCTACCCGCAGCATCTTTGGTCCAACACCGGCGAGGTAGATCTTCGGCGCCGAGTCAGGTACAGCTGGAGGGACAAAGTTCGGCGTCATCAATGTGTGCCGGTAGAATTCACCACGATGATCCAGCTTTTCACCTGTCGCCCAGGAGTGCCAGATCGAGCGCAAAGCCGCCACGAAGTCCTTCATCCGGGCGGCCGGTTTCGACCACGTCATGGAGAATCGGTCCTCGATGTGCGGGCGGATCTGTGGGCCGAGCCCCAGTACAAACCGCCCTTGCGAGTACCGTTGCAGGTCCATTGCTTGATAGGCGACATTCATCGGGCTCCGGGAAAATGCGACTGCGATCGACGAGCCGAGCTGGATCCGCTGTGTGTGCTCAGCGGCGAGGACGAGCCCGAGGAACGCATCGGATTTTGCCTCGCTGTTCCATGCGCCGTCGAAGCCAATTTCCTCGCTCAGCCTTGCATCCTCGACCGCCCGGTCGAGTCCTTCTCTGATCCATGCGTCGATCTTCATCACGGCTGTGATCCTTTCGAGAAATCAGGACGATCAGCAGAAGGTGACCGAACCGTATTGCAATTTGTGGAGACACTCGGTTCCGTGCGAGGTACGGACGGGACGACGATGTCTAGAGACGGAACTCCTTTCACTTCATGGGGATGGACCAGGTATATCGGTCCTCTACTCGCCCGGGCTTCGCTCGTCCTGATCGATCAGGATCACTACACCTCGGCGAGAAGAACTCGCCCTCACGGCATACATCGCAAGATCGATCTCGTCGAGACGGAACTCATCGGGTTCCGGAACGGACAGGGCACCGGCATCCACCAGTGACAGGAGCTGACCCAGCGCGGCCTGGACCCGGTCGGGACATCGGCGCCAATAGTCAGTCGACTGGAGGCCCGACACCGAGATGTTCTTCACGAGCAGATGACCAGGCTTGATGGGCGAGGGGGTGCCGGCGGCGAAGCCGACGATCACGACCCTGCCCTCCCATGCCGTCGCACGAACGAGTTGACCGAGAAGTGGACCACCCACGACGTCGACCACGACGTCTGCGCCGCGCCCGTCCGTTCTGCGCTTGACGACCTCGGCGATGGAGTCGAGGTCGGCGTCCACCACCTCGTCGACATGCTCGCGCAGTTCCGAGCGCGCCTCCTCGGGATCGCGTGAGGCCGCCAGGACGGTCGCTCCCGCCGCCGCGGCGAGCTGCGCTACAGCACGCGCCACCCCGCCGAGCGCACCGGTGACCAGCACCGTCTCACCTGCGCGCAACCCAGCTCGGAAATGCAACGCCGCGTACGCGGTGAAGTATGCGATACCGAATGCCGCGGCCGCGGAGTAGGTCATCGAATCCGGGATCTTTGTGACCTGCGCCCCAGATACCACCGCGGCGCCGGCAATCGCTCCCTGCGTCATCATGGCGAGAACCCTGTCACCGCGGGCGACGTGGCTGACCTGGTCGCCCACCTCGATCACCAGTCCTGCCGCCTCCATTCCCGGGACGAAGGGAAGTTCGGGCCGAACCTGGTATTCGCCCTTCATCATCAACAGGTCAGCGACATGGAGGGCCGCAGCTCGGGGGGCCACCACCACATCGTGGGGGCCACATGTCGGAGAAGGAATCTTGTCCACTGCGATTATCGGGGTTTCGTTGTAGCGGTGGACCTGCAGGGCCGCAATGTCCGATCGCCTCGACGCGGTCACGCGTACTCCGTCCTTCCGCGACGACGCGAGGGCAGCTCGGTCCGGCTGCCCCGCATGAGCTGGGTGATGGTGTCTACCGGACGGCTGGATTGCAGGATCGTGGACACTGCCGTGTAGCCGAATACCCCTATGTGGTCGTATATTTCGGCAGCGCCTACTGAAATAGCGCCTGATCCGACTCGCCCGGTCGCAGATAGGCCCAGGGCCTGTCCATCGGGGAACCTGGCCAAGGTGAGCGTGACGTCGGCGTTGATGTGGCGGACGCCGTCGGTACCCCAGTGGGTGACGAGATTGGTCAGGTCCGCGACGGTGGCGGCGGCTTGGAACGGCGATACGGACTCGCTTTCGACCACCGGGATGGACTTACACCAGAGCTGTTTTCGCGTGGAGTTTCGGTGAGCGGCCGCGTCGGAGTTCCACCCCTCGTCCTCACTGAAGAACAGGCGTCCCTCGTCGGTGGCCGGCCGCAGGTCGGCCGGAGGCATGCTCGGGGACCGGCCGAGCGACCAGGGCGGATCGGCGACCTTCCGCGGGGCCTTCGGTAGGAACAGCGTGCGAGCGCGCGCCATGATGTGGCCGTTCTGGAGGAATTCGCTGTCCACGAGCAGCAAACGACGGCCCTCGCGGACGACGGCCGACCTCGTCGACACGGGCGCCATCGTCGCTGCCCGCTGAAGATCGGCAGTGAACCTGACCGGACGGAGGTCCGGTCGCGCCCGGCCGGCGTCGTCCGCCGAGCGGGCCAGGGCGCCGGTGACGGCACTGCCCCGCATGTGCTCGGTACCCCAGCCGCTCAGCGATATCGGCAGAGGCGTCAGTTCCTCGAGCCCGGCCCCGGGATATCGACAGAAGTAGGCCGATATCCCGACTCCGGTGGGGTCGGCGGTCGGAGCCGGCTCGTCCCCCGGCGCCTCGTCACGTCTCATTGGTGGTCCCCTGGGCCTTGAGTGCACGCTTGAGGAGCTTGCCGGAGGCGTTCTTCGGCAGCGCGTCGAGAGCCAGATATGTGCGCGGTCGTTTATAGGCTGCCAGCTTCTCCCGGCACAGTGCGTCGAGTTCCCCTTCGGGGACCGGAAGCTCGTCCCGCGTCACCACGTAGGCGGTGACGATCTCGCCCCATTTGGGGTCGGGGCGACCGATGACGGCGGCTTCGACGATGTCCGGATGGGTGACGAGTACGTCTTCGATCTCGGTGGGGAAGATGTTCACGCCCCCGGAGATGATCATGTCCTTGGCCCGGTCTACCACGTAGAGGTAGCCCTCCTCGTCGAATCGGCCGAGGTCCCCGCTCGTGATCCACTCCCCGCGGAATTGTTCCTCCGTGGCGTCCGGGTTCTTGTAGTACCTGACCCCCAGGGCGGGCCCCCGCTTGTAGATCTGTCCCACCGTTCCCACCGGTACGTCCTCACCGTGGGGGTCGAGGATGCGCAGCTCGCATCCGAAGTACGGCAATCCCGCGGAGCGCACCTTGCGGAGCTGGTCTTCGGGTTTGAGGATGCTGAAGAAGCCCGCTTCCGTCGAGCCGTACAGCTCGTAGAGTCCCGCGTCGGGGAAGAACCTCAGGAGCCGTTCCTTGGTTGCGGTGAGCAACGGGGAGCCGGCCGACATCAGTCGCCGGACCGAGGTGATGTCGAACGAGTCCTTGTCCGCAACTTCCAACACCATCTCGAACATCGTCGGCACCATGGGGATGAACGACACCCGTTCCCGCTCGATGGTCTGCAACAGTTCGCGTGCGTCGAACTCGCGGAGCATGACGACGGTGCCGCCGACCATGAGTTGCTGGAGTCCCCAGGTGAACCCGAGGCCATGGTAGAACGGTCCGGCGAGGACGGTGATGTCGTTCGCCCGGTTGCCCACCTCGACGGTGATGTCGTACCACCCTTGGCGGGCGATGCGCTGCGGGATCTCGCAGGCCTTGGGATCCCCGCTGGTGCCTCCGGTGAACGCCAGGTGATAGACGTCCCATTCGTCCATGTTCAGGTACGTGAGGTCCGTCGATGCGCCGGCGAGAACCGACTCGTAGTCGATGTAGCCGGGTGTCTCCTCTTCGCCGGCGACAACCAGGACGCGATCGGCGGGGATGTGCGGCAGGCTTTCGTGGGCCGCGGCGAACGTATCGGTGAGACGTCCGTCGATGATGACCATTTCGGCGTCGCTGTGCCGGACGGCGTAGGCGATCTCGCCTGGTGTGAACCGGTAGCTGATAGGTACGACGGCGGCGCCCAGGCCGGCCACGGCGTAGACGATCTCCACGTACTGGGCGCGGTTGGTGAGGATCACCGCGACCTTCGTGCCTTTGCCGACCCCCAGGTCCGCCAGCCCGTTGGCCAACCTTGCCGTACGCGTACTCACGTCCGCCCAGGTGAAGCGGGTGTCGCCCTCGACGATCGCAACCTTGGAGCCGAGCAGATGAGACCGTGCGTGCAGATGCGGAATCTGTCCGACGGTGAGCTGCTCCCCGTACGTGACCATCGTCCGTCGTCCTTTCAATCGTGCCCGGGCGTTGCCGGAAATCAGAGTGCGCGGAATCGGCGTTGCCCGTCGGTCAGCACCATGCGCCCGAAATTCAGCCCGGGAAAGTGGGCACCTACCACCAGATCCCCGCTGGCAACCAGTTCGTCGGCGAGCTGATTACGGGTTTTCGACGCCAGTTCGGGATCCTCGTCGAAAATCGCCCGCCAGTCCGGCTCTTCGAGCTCGACAGTCGAATGGACGACGTCACCGAGAAGATACCCGCGGCGGTCGTCGCCCGACACGACGAAGACGGTCGAACCGGGCGTGTGACCGGGGCTGTGGACGGCATCAACCCCTGGAGCCAGGGTGGCATCCGCATCGAACAGCTCGAGCTGAGCCGCGATCGGCGACAACTTGCGCACGGCCCCCGGGCTGGCATCGGGAGAATCGACAAAGTGCTCCCAGTCGAGTCGATGTGCCCGGTACGTCGCACGAGGGAACACCACCTCACCCTTCTGCGTGGTCCACCCCACGTGATCGAAGTGCAAGTGGGTGAGCAGCACGTCCGTCACGTCCTCCGGCTGCACACCGTGAGCGCGCAGGGAGTCGAGAAACTTGCCCCCGGTGTAGCGGCCTCCGTGGCCGAGCAGCTTGTCGTCGACGGTCCCCACCCCGGTGTCGACCACGACCACGCGATCCCCCGTGCGGATGAGGAATCCGCCGATGTCGAAATCGAGATTTCCCTGCTCGTCGAGTACCTCGTCCTTGGTCGACCAAGGATCCTCGACACCCGGCCTGGTGAGAATGTGGTTCGGGTCCTCCCGTCCGATTCCGTCCAGTACGGGCACGACGTCGATGTCTCCGAAGCGCATGATGCAGACCTTTCTGAAAGAAGTGAGCCGGGCGGTACCGGCGAATGTCGCCGTACTCAGGGGGTCGCGGCCTCGGCCGCCACCTGGGCGGAGGCGTAGGTATCGCGCAGTACCCGCTTGAGGACCTTCCCGGAGGGGCTGACGGGCAGTTCGTCGACGAACACGTAATGACGGGGGCACTTGTACCTGGCCAGGTGCGTAGCGGCCCACTCCCGGAGGGCCGACTCGAGTTCGTCCTGCGGTTTGTCGTCGTCGGCCGGGACGACGACCGCGCATCCGACCTCGAGGTACTTGCTGTCGGGCACCGCGACCACGGCGACGGCACCGACATCCGGATGCCGGGCCAGTACCCCTTCGATCTCCGCGGGGTAGATGTTCTCGCCGCCGCTACGGATCATGTCCTTGCTACGACCGCTGACGAGGAGGAAACCGTCGCTGGTGACCCGGCCGAGATCACCGGTGCGGCACCAGCCGTCCACGAACGTTTCCTTCGTCGCCTCCGGACGATTCCAGTACACCCCGGACACTGCCGGTGAGCGAACCCAGATCTCTCCGACCTCGTCCGGGGCGGTGTCCGAACCGTCGATACCGACCACGCGGATCTCCGTCAAGGGAAGCGGACGGCCGACGGTGTCGGCGTGGCTCCGGCTGAACTCCTGCGTAAGGACCGCGGACTGTCCGCCCCCTTCGGTCAACCCGAACCCCTTGTTGAGCTCCACGTTCGGCAGGTGCTCGGTCAAGGCTTCGATCGCCCACGCCTGCAACGGGTCGCCGCCGGACATAACGAGTTTCAAGGAGCCGAGCGTACGCAGACGATCGGGTCCCAGGGCGAGCAGGTCGTAGATCAGGAACGGGTACAGCAGCGCGTCGCTCACCTGCGCGGCGGCGATGGTGTCGGCGATCCGCTGGGCCGACATCCCACCGCTGGACATGATCACCGCTCTGCCGTAGACCATCAGCGCCGGAAGGGTGAAGCACTCGAAGGCACCGGCGTGGTAGAGCGGTCCCGTCGTCATCGTCACGGTCCGGCGGGTGAATCCCCACTGCATGGCCTGGATGGTGGCGAACCACATCGCATTGTCGTGTGTCCACACCGCACCCTTCGGCCGGCCGGTCGTCCCCGAGGTGTACATGATCATGACGGGATCGGCGCCGGACGGGCGGGGCAGATCGTCGATTCCGTCAGCGGGAGAATCCAGATCGGGGGCTTGCGCCCACTCCGGCACCGCAGTCTCGTCGTCCCTCAGGCAGAACCACGACCGGACCGACAGGTCTTCGTGGATCGGCTCCAATTGCTGTGTGCGGCTCGAATGGAAGAAGACGACCGTGCTGCCGGAGTCCTCGACGAGGAAGGACAGTTCTGCCGGCGCGAGCCGGAAGTTCAGGCGGACCGCGATCGCCCCGATGCGCGCGATCGCGAAGTACAGGGCAACGTAGTCGAGGCAATTCACCAGAATCATGCCGACCCGGTCGGCTGGGGTCACCCCGGCATCCAGAAGCACCTTGATATAGCGATCGCGGCGGTCGCGGAGGTCGGCGTAGCTCCACCACTCGGTGCCGTCGATCGACAATGC
Organism: Rhodococcus sp. 14C212; assembly: GCF_011058195.1. Lineage (NCBI taxonomy): Bacteria > Bacillati > Actinomycetota > Actinomycetes > Mycobacteriales > Nocardiaceae > Rhodococcus > Rhodococcus sp. 14C212. Next base: position 18,353 of record NZ_JAALEH010000052.1, read on the forward strand.
GGGTGCGTCCTGGTCTCCTCGCGGCAATGCTCGGAACGGGGAATCGACGATGTGGTTGATGTCCATGAAAGCTCCTACGGGTTCATGCCGCCCGCGCCTGCCACGGCGGACAAAGCGCGATCTGGGTAAGAGCCTCCCGCAACCCGGACCACCGCGTCGACGGCGAAGACGCCCTCGCCGACGGCGCAGACGAGCACCGGGTTCGCCTCGAGTTCGACCACACCGCGATCGACGAGTCCCGCGGCGTGCGAGACCGCGACCACCGCATCACGCAGAGCCCCGAGGTCACCCTCGGGCAGGCCGCGGAATCCGGCAAGAGCACGAAACGCGGTGACTTCGTCGATCATTTCCTGCGCGGTGTCCGCATCGACCGGTGCCAGCCGGACGCTGCGGTCGTTGTGGAGTTCTGCCAAGACTCCCCCGGCGGCGAGGAGCACGATCGGGCCGACGTCCGGATCCACCCGGAATCCGATGAGTGCCTCGCCGAGACCGCGAACCATGTGCTGGACGAGGACGCGATCGGTCGGCACGGTCGGATCGGTCCGGGACACCGACGACACGATCGTGTCGACCGCGGACGTCAGGCCGTTCGCGTCCGTGACTCCGAGAACGACGCCACCGAGATCGGACTTGTGCGCCAGTCCTGCCGCATGGATCTTCACGGCCACCGGTGTCGACACCGGGATCCGGTCGAACGGACCGGGGGTGTCCAGGACAACGAACGGTGCGTGCGGAACCCCCAGTTCGGCGAACACGCCGTACGACGACTGTTCGTCGAGAACTCCCGTCACCGCCGGCACCTGGTGCGGCGGACGGACCTCCAAGCGGGGAGGGCGGTAGGAGAAGGCCGAGACGATCGCGTCGGCGCAGGCTTCCGGGGACCGGAAGGCACTCACGCCGCCGTCCCGCAGCATCTGCAACGCTTCCGGCGCCGACGGTACGACGAATGCGGCGAGCGGCTTGCCGCCGGCGGCATCCACGATCGGCTTGACGGCGAGCTCCGGATGAAAACGGGCCGAGGAGCCGGGCACCGCCACGACGGCGTCGAACTCGGGAGCGGCGAGCAGGATGTCGAGGGCGGACTTCATCACCTCGTAGCGGGTACCCGCGAGCGTGAGATCGACCAGGGTCCCACCACCGGTATGGATGCCGGCCGCGGCCAGTTCCGCCCGGGTCCGTTCGCTCGGACCGGTCGGCTCTGCTCCGGCCAGGGCCAGGCAATCGACCATCATCGCGCCGCCACCCCCGGTCGTGGACACCACGGCGACCCGCGGCGCGGAGCGCACGCGCCCCCGAGCGCGGGTGCTCCGTGCCAGCGCGTGGGCTTCCAGGAGTGCGTCGAAGGTGTGGACGCGGGTGATGCCGAGATCGCGGAGTGCCGCATCGGCGATGGCGTCGTCCCCGGCGAGCGCACCGGTGTGGGAGACGGCCAGCTCGGCAGCCGCCTCCGAGCGCCCGAGCTTGTACGCCAGCACCGGCTTGCCCCGCTCGGCGGCGGCACGGGCGAAGGCAGCGAGATCCCCGGCATGGCTGAGGTTCTCGAGGAAGAGGATGTAGCTGGTCACCTCGGGATCGTCGACCGAGGACAGACATACCTCGCCCAGGGACAGGTCGACTTCGGAGCCGGTGGACACCATGGTGTGGAACGCGATGCCTGCGTCCTTGCCTCGCGACGCCAACGCGCCGATGGCGCTGCCGGACTGCGATGCGACGAAGATGCCTCCCCCGGTCGGCAACGGCTCGGCGAAAGCCGCGTTGGCCGTCAGCACGAGTCGCCGGGCGGGGTTGACCACCCCGAGGCTGCTGGGTCCGAGGATACGGGTACGTCCGGACGAGGCGATCTCCTCGAGTGCCGCCATGCGCCGACGACTTTCCGGTGAGTCACCGACGAATCCGTCGGCCATGATGGTGACCACGCCGACGCCCATCCGTGCGCACTCGCGTGCGGCGTCGATCGCGGAGTCTGCGCCGGTGAGAACGAACACGTGGTCGGGCACGGTCGGTACGTCGCCGATCGTGTCGTACGCGCGGTGACCACCGACGACGTCGCGGTTGGGGTTGACCACGTACACCTCCCCTGCCCACTTGCTGTCGGCGAGGTTGCGCAGGGGACGCGCGGTGGTCTTCGCCGGGTCGTCCGAGGCGCCGACGACAGCGACGCTGCGTGGGCGGGCCAAAGCGCGGTAGAGATGCTCTCGGGTGTCGGAGGTCATCACTTACCTGCCCTCTGATTGAACCTGCGCCCGAACACCGTCTCGGCGATCCGGTTCTTGAGGATCTCGGTCGATCCGCCGGCGATCTTCCAGCCGCGGGTGCGACGGAAGCAGTACTCGACCAGCGACTCCTCGCTGAACCCGGTGCCCCCCATCGACTGGACCGCGAGGTCCGCCGCGCCGAAGCCGGCTTCGTTGGCGGCGTACTTCGCGACCGCGGTGTCGTATGCGGTCGGCAGTTCACCGTCCAGGACGTTCGCGGCGCGGTAGAGCAGCAACTGTGCGGACTCGAGCTGAACGGCCTTCTCCGCGAACATCCACTGCAAACCCTGGAACTCCGCGAGCGGGCGGCCGAACTGTTCCCGCTCGGACACGTGCCGCACCGCTGCGTCGAACGCGTAACGTCCGACGGCGAGCGAGCGCGACGCATTGCCGAGGCGCTCGACGTTGAAGCCCGTGATCTGCCGCTTGAACCCGCCCTCCCCGAGCAGCACCTGCGAATCCGGGACGAAGCAGTCCTCGAAGTACAGCTGGCACCAGTGCTCGCCGTTCATGAACATCGACGGCTCACCGACCGTCAGGCCGGGCGTGTCCCGGTCGACGAGGACCGAACCGATACCGCCCACCCCCGGGCCGAACCGCACGTACACCAGATACACCGAGGCGTCCGCGCTGTGCGTGCCGAACACTTTGGTGCCGTTGAGGACGAAGCCGTCATCCTTGCGGACGGCGGTGGTCTGCAGATCGGTCACCGCCGAACCCGCCTCGGGTTCGCTCATGCTCAGACCGATCACCGACTTACCGGACAGCAACGACGGAAGGTACTTCTCGCGCTGCTCCGGCGACGCGTACTCGGCGAACGTCCGGATGGCACCGAAGTTGCCCGCCTGGATGACGTCGGCGGAGCGGGGGCAGTGCGCGGCCACCGCCTGGATCGCGACGACGGCGGCGAGCAAGGAGGCACCCTGCCCACCCTTCTCCTCGGAGATGGTCAGGCCCAACAGTCCCTGTTGACCCATCTGCTCGGCAACGTCCCACGGGAACTCGGGAGCGTGTGCCCGGGCGAGTGCGCCCGGTGCGAGCGTCTTGGACGCGAACGCGGACACGGAAGAACGGAAGTCTTCGATCTCATCGGGTAGGCGGAAATCCACGGCGGTGTCTCCTGGTCTGCAGTGCTCAGTGGTGGGGCTCAGTGGTGGGAAGGCGCGAGGTGTGTCGCGGGCTGCCGGTGCAGCGCGACGATCCCGTCGGGAAGGTCGTCGGAGACGGCGCCGTAGCGATCCATGACGGCCGGATCGTGCCCCGGCACGACATGGTCCGGGCCGTCGGCGAGTTCGACAACGGTGTCGAACGCGGCGAGCATCTCCGGCACGTCCACGATCGCCGGGAAGGGATTCCTCAGCTCGAGGTTGGCGTAGTAGTGAAGCGCGTCGGAGGCGAGCACGACCCACCCCCGCTCGGTGTGCACCCGCACCACCTGAAGACCGGGGGTGTGCCCACCGACACGGTGGAGTTCGACTCCCTCCACCAGCGTGTGAACACCGTCGATCTGCCTGACCCGGCCGTCGAACGTCCGGCGCACGATGTCGCACACGTCGTCGACGTCGAAGAAGTGGGACAGCGGCGGGTGCCGCATGCTGTCGCCGGTCGCATAGGCGACCTCGGCACCCTGGATCCAGATGCGTGCGCCCGGGAAGTCCCCGAGATTGCCCGCGTGGTCGTAGTGCAGGTGCGTGACGACGACATCGGTGACGTCCTCGGGGGCGATTCCCAGCTCACGCAGGGACTCGGCCGGTCGCCGCTGCAGCACTCGGCCACGACGTTCCCCGGCGTCACGACTGAATCCGGTGTCCACTACAACGATCCGTTCGTCGCCCCGAACGACCCACATGTCGAAGTCGAGGCGCATCGCACCCGACAGGTGCGGGTCGGTGAGAAAGTTGTCGCGGGCGATCCGGTCGACGTACCCGAGACGGATCGCGAACAGGTTGTAGGTTTCGCTCATTTCCGTCGGTTCCCTTCGATGAGCTTGACCATCACGGGGTAGTACTCGTCGGTGTATCCGGCATCGCGGGTGGCCTCGAGCAGCGCCATGGTCTGGGCCGCGGAGGCGGTGGGGACGCCTTCGTCCCGGGCGAGCTGCAGGGCCAGGTTCAGGTCCTTGATGGCGTAGAGGGTCGGGAAGGTCTTGGTCGGGAACTCGTCGACGGCGAGCGTCGCGAGCGCGGACTTGCGCAGCACGAAGCTGTCGGCCGATCCGAGGGTGAGCGTCTCGAACAGCAACTTCGGCTCCACCCCGGCCGCAGCGCCGAGGGCGCGGGCTTCGGCGAGGGCATTCATGGTCTGGAACACCACCATGTTGTTGAGGATCTTGATGACCTGGCCGCTGCCGAGCGCGCCGGCGTGCACGATGTCGGATCCCATACAGCCCAACAGGGGTTCGAGATCCTTGAACCGCTCCGGCGTGGCGCCGACGGTGATGAGCAGGGTGCCGTCCTTGGCGGCCTGGCGGAGCCGGGCCACCGGCGCGTCTACCAGCTCGATGCCGTCCTTGACCAGATCGGCTCCGAGCGCACGTGTGCGAGTCACATCGCTGGTGCTCATGTCGACGATGATCTTCGGGGGATTGGACGCGGACCTGAGTTCCGCCGCGACGGCCTCTACCTGAACGATGCTGGGGAGCGAGAGGAAGACGACCTCTGCCTGTTCGGCGACGTCGACCACGCTCTCACCACGTTTGGCGCCGGCATCGACGACTCGATCCAACGACTCGGTGCTCAGATCGAAGGCGATTACCTCATGACCTGATCGGGTCACCAGGTTGGTGCTCATCGGGCCGCCCATGACACCGAGTCCGATGAATCCGAGAGTGCGATTGCTGGTCATTGCGGTATGTCCTTCTTTCGATCCGTTGATGAGTGGCCGCGCTCAGGCGAGCGCGACGATCACACTCTTGAGCTGCGTGTAGCCGAGCAGTGCTTCGATGCCCTTCTCGCGGCCGATGCCGCTGGCCTTGTATCCGCCGAAGGGGATCTCGACGCCGGCGCCGGCGTAGCGGTTGATCTGCACCTGTCCGGCCTGCAAGTCTCGGGCAACCCGGTGAGCACGTCCGACGTCGGCGGTGAACACCCCGGCCGACAGTCCGTAAGGCGTGTCGTTCGCCTGCTCGATCGCCTCGTCGAGGTCGTCGAACGCGAGCACCGACTGGACCGGTCCGAACACCTCCTGCCGAGCGATCGGCATGTCGTTGGTCACCGACGTGACGAGCGTCGGCACCACGAAGAAGCCCGAATCCCGTTCGGCGGGCGGATGTCCGCCGGCGACCACCTCGGCGCCGCCGGCACGGGCCTGCTCGACGATGCTGAGCACACGGTCCCGCTGCGCCCCGGACACCAAAGGACCGAGATCGGGATCGTCCACCCCCCGTCCGACGCTCAGTCCCTGCATCCCTGCCGCGACACGCTCGACGAACTCGTCGTGGACACTGCGGTGCACGAACAAGCGGGTGGTCGCAAAGCACGACTGCCCCGAATTGCGGATGACCGCGAGGGCACCGGCCTTCGCCGCGCGAGGAAGATCTGCGTCCGCGCAGACGATCGTCGGCGACTTGCCGCCGAGTTCGAGATGGCAGCCGACGATCCGCTCCGCGGCGATCCGCCCGACGCGCTGCCCGGACGTGACCGATCCGGTGAAAGCGATATGGCGCACCAGATCATGGCGCACGAGCGCCTCACCCACCGAGGGACCATCACCGAGCACGACGTTGCACACGCCGGCGGGCAGGCCCGCGTCGACCAGCAGGACCGCCACCAGGCTCGTGGTGAGCGGCGTGAGTTCGGACGGCTTGACGACCACAGTGTTACCCGCGGCCAGACACGGGGCCACCCCGCGCATCATCTGACTGATGGGTGCGTTCCACGGCGTGATGTGGGCGACCACACCGTACGGTTCGCGCACGGTGTAGGCGAGGGTGTCGTCCGCCTGCGGGATGGTCTCACCGCCGAACTTGTCGCAAGCGCCCGCGTAGTACTCGAGATAACGCGCGGTGACGGCGATATCTCCTCGGGCCTGGGAGATCGGCTTTCCCGTGTCGATGGACTCGAGCAGCGCGAGCGTCTCGGCGTGGGCGCGGACCGCCTCGGCAGCACGGACGAGCACGCGACCCCGCTCGACCGGCGCGGTGCGTGCCCAGCCGCGCCGGGCGGCGTGCGCGTTCTCGACCGCGGCCCCCACCGCGTCCACCGGCGTCTGCGCGAAGTGTGCGACGACTTCTTCGGTGGCCGGGTCGTACACCGGAAACGTCGGCGAACCGGCGTCCACCGCGGTCCACTCGCCGGCGACGACGGCGGTCAGGGTCTCGGGTAACGTGCCCGCGATCAGGTCTGTGATCATCGGGGAAGCGAGTGTGCTCATCTGCCTCACCTCAGGCGAGTTCGTGGGCTGCGTTCGGAGCGAACTGCGGAGCGCGCCGCTCGCGGTGTGAGCCGACGCCCTCCCGGACATCGGGGCCGTTGAATGCGAGGAACTCGAGGGCGAGCGACGAGTCGAAGATCGGCCCTGCTTGGCGGTACCAGCCGTTGATCGCCTGTTTCGTCCAGCGGATCGCGTCCTGCGCCCCCGACGCCAGATCGGTCGCCACGGTCGTGGCGGTCTCGAGCAGATCCTCCTTGTCGACCGAGACCGACACCAGACCCGCGCGTTCCGCGTCGGCGCCGGAAATCTCACGGCACGTCATGAGCAGGTACTTCGACTTCGCGATGCCGCACAGGAGCGGCCACACCGCCGCGGCGTGATCGCCGGCTGCGACGCCGAGCCGGGTGTGCCCGTCGATGATCCGCGCGTCCTTCGCGGCGACCGAGATGTCCGCCATGAGTGCGATCACCAGTCCCGCTCCCACGGCGGGACCGTGAATCGCGGACACGATGGGTTTCGAGCAGCCGATGATGTTGTAGTAGAGGTCGCGCGCTTCCTGCATCACCCGCATGTTGATTCGGTGGTCGGCGATCTGCGCCTCGACCATGTCGAAGCTGCCGCCGGCGGAGAAGGCTTTGCCCACGCCGCGCACAAGAACCACGCGGACCTCGGGGTCGCGGTCGATCGCCTGCCAGATGAGCGCCAGTTCGCGATGCTGGTCTTCGGTCACGGCGTTGAGATTGGGCCCGTCGAAGACGAGTTCGAGCACGCCGGGATGGTTGTTCTCGAACTTCAGGCTGGAGAACTGCTTGTACGTGGACAGCATGGGCGTTTCCTTCGTGGCGGGTGGGGTCAGGAGGTGAGGTCGGCGGGGGTGGACCAGGTGGTGAGGACGTCGTCGACGGTGGCTCCCTCGCGGGCGGACAGGCCCGGTCGGCGGGCCGGGGTCCGGTGCAGACGCGGTGAGGGCGCGGGATGGAGAATTCCGTCCACGTCGACGTACACGCCGCGTTCGACGTTGTGCGCGTCGCGCGCGGCCTCGGGGAAGTTCAGCACCGGTGTGACGCAGGCGTCGGTGCCGTCGAAGATCTCGGTCCACTCGGCCATCGATCGGGTGCCGATCCGGTCCTCGATCAAGGTCCGCAGCTGCGGCCAGTTCCCTTCGTCGTCCCGGTCGGGCCATGCGGCGGTATCGGAGCCCAGTCCGGCGAGAAACGCCCGGTAGAAGTCCGCTTCGAGGGCGCCCACTGCGACGAATCGCCCGTCGGCGCACCGGTAGGTGTCGTAGAACGGCGCGCCGTTGTCGATGTGGTTGGTTCCGGGTTCGTCGGAGAACAAGCCCGCAGCGCGCAATCCCTGCATCCGGGCGGTGAGCAGCGCCGCACCGTCGACCATGGACACGTCGACGACCTGCCCCTGCCCGGACCGGGTGGCCTCGAGGACGGCGCAGACGATGCCGAACGCGCCGAGGGCCCCGCCGCCGGCGTAGTCACCGAGGTAGTTCACCGCCGGGCGGGGGCGTGCATCGGGGTGCCCCAGCGTGTGGAGTACACCGGACTGCGCGACGTAGTTGATGTCGTGGCCGACGGACTTCGCCAATCGACCCGACTGGCCGTAGCCGGTGATCCGCGCGAACACGATCGCCGGATTGCGGTCGAGGACCACGTCGGGACCGAGGCCGAGCCGTTCGACAACGCCCGGTCGGTAGCCTTCCATGAAGATGTCCGCCGAGTCGAGCAGGCGGAGCACGGACTCGATGCCGGCTGGGTCTTTCAGGTCGACCTCCACGGAACTCGTCCCGCGATTGACCACGTCCCGTTCCGGGGAAAGTCCTGTGGTTTGGCCGATCTCGCGCGCGGAACGGTGCCGCGGGCGGGCGACGCGGACGACCTCGGCTCCCATGTCGGACAGCAGCATCGAGATGAACGGAGTCGGTCCGAGTCCTTCGAGGACGACGACCCGGACGCCGGCGAGTGCGCCGACACCGTTCCGCGCGGTCATCAGTACGACCTCGGGAGCTTGAGCACGTTGTGCGAGACGAAGTTGAGCACCATCTCCTGCGAGAACGGCGCGTTCTTCTGCAGGCGGCATTCACGCCACAGCCGCTCGATGTGGTACTCCTTCGAGTAGGCGTAGCCGCCCAGGGTCGACATCGCCCGGTCGCAGGCCTCGAATCCGGCTTCGGCGCCGAGGAATTTCGCCGCGGCAGCCTCCTTGCCGCACTTCTGGCCCGTGTCGAACAGGTACGCCGCGTGCATGGCCATGCGCTCGGCGGCCTCGAGGCGGATCCACGAGTCGGCCAGCGGATGTGCCACGGCCTGGTTCTTGCCGATGGGTCGGTCGAACACGACACGGTCCTTGGCGTACTGGACAGCGATGTCCATCGCGGCGCGACCGATACCGATCTGCTCCATGGCGACGACGATGCGCTCCGGATTGAGTCCGTCGATCAGGTACTGGAATCCCTTGCCGACCTCACCGACGACCTCGTCGTCCCGCACCGGAAGATTGTCGATGAACAGCTCGTTCGAGTCGAGGGCCGAGCGGCCGCACTTCTCGATCTCGCGGACCGTGATGTGGTCGCGGTTCATGTCGGTGAAGAAGATCGTCATGCCGTCGAGCGGGTTGTTCTCGTCGCGCGGCGAGGTGCGGGTTAGCAGCAGGATCTTGTCGGCGTTCTGTGCGTTGCTGATCCACACCTTCTGGCCGTTGACGACCCAGCCGTCGTCGACCTTCTTGGCCATGGTGCGGATGCGGGAGGTGTCGACGCCGGCGGTGGGTTCGGTGACACCGAAGCACATGAGGATCTCACCGCTGGCGATCTTCGGCAGCCATTGCTTCTTCATCGCCTCGGACCCGAAGTTGATGATCGGCGCGGGCGGGAAGATCGAGAAATGGATCGCCGAGGCGCCGCTGTTGGCGGCACCGGAGGCGGAGATCTCGTAGAGCATCACGGCCGCCTCGGTCATGCCGAGTCCGAGTCCGCCGTATTCCTCGGGAATGATCAAGCCCAGCCAGCCGCCGTCGGCGAACGCCTTGACGAACTCGCGCGGGTACTCGGCCTTCTTGTCCTTCTGCCGCCAGTACTCCAGGTCGAAGCTGCGGGCCAGCTCTCGTGTCGCCTTCCGGACGACGTCGACGGTGCTCTCGTCGGTGATGGTGCTCATGAGTACTCTCCTACTTCTGCAGACGGGGGATGGCGCCGAAGCTTTCCGGCGAGTCGAGTGCGGCGAGGTCACCCGTCGGTTCGTCGAGATGGCGCGCGCGGATGACGCGGCGCATGATCTTGCCGTTCTTGGTTTTCGGCAGTGCCGAGACGACGTGGACGGTGGGGGCGAACGACCGCCCGACGTTGTGTTCGGCCGTGGACACGAGGTCGTCCTGATCGACGTCCTCGTCCTTGACGACGACGAAGGCGACGACTTTCTGTCCGCGTTGCTCGTCGGGCACACCGATCACGGCGACCTCGACGAGGCGGGAATCCTTGAGGAGCGCGGCCTCGAGTTCGGCCGGCCCGATCCGCCGACCGGACACCTTCATCGTGTCGTCCGACCGACCGTGGATCTTCCAGCTCCCGGAGGGGGACACGCTCGCCAGGTCACCGTGGACCCACACATCGAGGAAGGTGTCCCAGTAGGTCTTCAGGTAGCGGTCGGTGTCCCGCCAGAACGAATGCGTCATGCCGGGCCAGGTGTTCATCACGGCCAGCTCACCGATCTCGTCGAAGACCGGCGTACCGGTCGCGTCGAGGACGGCGGCGTCCATGCCGAGCATGGGGCCGTTGAACGACGCCGCGTCGGCGGCGAGGAACGGATAGCAGACGACGATCCCGCCGGGGACCTCGGTGCCGCCGCTGTAGTTGACGATCGGACGTTCGCCCTTGCCGACATGGTCGAACAGCCACCGCCACGTGGGTTCGTCCCAGGCCTCGCCGGTGGAAGCGAAGGAGACGAGCGTGGAGAGATCGTGTTCGATCGCCTCGTCACCGGTGGCGGCCATGACGGCGCGTGCGGCGGTCGGGGCGATGCCCTGCAGGGTGACACCGTTGCGTTCGATGATCTCCCACAGCCGGGACGAGGTCGGGTACGTGGGCACCCCTTCGGTCAGCACGAGCGTGGCGCCGTGCTGGAGGACTCCGATCAGGAGGACGCCGTAGAGCATCCATCCGATGTCGGCGATCCAGGCGACGACATCGCCCTGGTGGACGTCGAACCCGTACGCCGCGTCGACGCCGCACTTGACGGCCAGTCCGCCGTGGGAGTGGACGATGCCCTTCGGTGCGCCCGTGGTTCCGGAGGTGTAGGCGATGACCACGGGATCATTGGGGTCGGTGTGTGCGGTCTCGACGGGGTCGGGGTCTGCGGGGAGCTCGTCCCAGTAGAGGTCCCGATCTGCGGTCATCGGAGCGTCGTCGCCGAGGTTGCGCACCACGATGACTGTGCGGACCGAAGACGTATCGGCGAGTGCCTCGTCCGCGGTCTCTTTGAGAGGGACCCGCTTGCCTCGGCGCGTCGTGGCGTCTGCGGTCACGAGCACGACCGCCTCGGAGCTGCGGATGCGAGAGGCCACGGCCTCGGCGCCGTATCCGGAGAATGCGGGCACGACCACTGCGCCGATCATGGCGGCGCCAAGGAATGCCACCGCGGTCTCGGTGACCACCGGGGCGAACAACACGATCCGGTCGCCCTTGCCGACCCCGAGGCCCTGCAGGTTGGCGGCGAAGCGGCGCACCTCACGGTCGAGTTCGGCGAAGGTCAGCGACCGGCGCACGCCGTTGTCGGCCTCGTAGACGATCGCGTCCCGATCGGCGACCGCACCGGTCGCGAAGCGGTGCGAGCACAGGTGCGCAAGATTGATCTCCCCTCCGGTGAACCACTGCGGAAGGGGCTTGCCGGCGGAGTCGTCGAGCACAGCGGTGAACGGCCGCGCGAATTCGATGTCGAGATCCTCGATCACGGCCCGCCAGAACCATTCGGGGTCGTCGATCGACGCGGTATGCAGGTCTTCGACGGAGTCGTATCCCCACTGCTTCATCGCGCCGAGCAGCCGGTTGCGGGAAATGATCTTCTCGGTCGGGATCCAGGCGGGCGAGGAGGAAGTCCCGAAGACGCATTGACCCTTCATTGCACGTCCTTCTTGTGTGGTGGATGGGTCAGCTGGGGCGCTTGAGCATGAGGCCGTTGCGTCGCGCGTCGCAGACGATCTCGTCGCGCTGGTTGAGGCCGAGGTGGCGGAAGAACACGATGCCGGCATCCGTGCGGCTCTTGGATTCTCGCTTGCCGATGATCTCGGTGCGAACGTGGATCGTGTCGCCGTGGAATACCGGCTTGGGGAAGGTGATCTCCTCGAACCCGAGATTCGCGACCGTCGTGCCGAGGGTGGTCTCGGGCACCGGGACGCCGCAGACCAGTCCGAGGATGTAGAGGCTGTTGACCAGCCGCTGGCCGAATTCGGTGTCCTTGCTGTACTCCGCGTCCAAGTGAAGTGGCGCGAGATTCAGCGTCAGCGAGCTGAACAGCACGTTGTCGTACTCGGAAACGGTCCGCCTCGTGGGATGGTCGATGACGAGACCGGGTTCGAATTCCTCGAAGTACAAACCGGGCATGTCTGCGCCCTGCCTTTCCGTGTGTTGCCTTGTTAAACACGTCTGGTGTCTGGGGGAGAACGCCTGGCAATGCGGGCCAGGCTCCGGGGAGATTTCGCATCCGCTGTGCGCGGAGCGGACGTCGAAGGCGGGATCTGCACCGCCACCGACAACGTTAATCTAACGCAGATTAACGTTGTCGTCAACGGCGTGTCCTGTGCTAATTTCGAACCGATGACCGACACGACACGCGGGACCGAGTCGCCCTCGGCCGCTGGAACCAAAGCTGCGCGAACTCGCGAGCGCATCATGGATGCGACTGCGCGGGTGATCGGCCGGCGAGGTTACGTCGGCACCCGCCTCTCGGAGGTCGCCAAGGAGGCCGGCCTGCAGGCGGCCGCGATCTACTACCACTTCCCGTCTCGCGAGGCGCTGGTCGAAGAAGTCATCCGCGAGGGAACGACGCAGGTCAACATGCATGTTCGCGATGCCCTGGACGGGTTGCCCGCGCATACCGACCCGCTGGAACGCATTGCGGTTGCGGTCGATGCGCATCTTCGTGTGACCCTTGGGATGTCGGAATACACCATCGCTGCGGTGCGCAACTCGCGGCAGTTGCCCGAGTCGATGCGCGACGCGATTCGGGTCGACGAGGAAACCTACGGCGCGCTGTGGCGTGGTCTCATCAACGACGCCCACGAAGCCGGCCTCATCAGGCGTGATGCCGACCCGTTCCTCACCCGCATGCTCATCTTCGGCGCTCTGAACTGGGCCGTGGAATGGTGGCGCCCGGAAAGCGTTTCTCTCGAGGATACGATCGAGACCGCGCAGATCATTGTTCGCAGGGGCTTGGAGAACCGGCCTCCCGAGATCGCCTCCCCCGTGTTCATCGAGCCGCACTTCTAGCGCGTCTCCCGCCTCGTAAACCACCGGTCACAGCAGTGGCCCCGCCCTGGACGCCGGCCCGGCCCGTCCACCGGATCAACGGCAGTGTCAGCGACATTGCGGAACTCACATTTCTCGGCGTCGAACTGTCGTAGCGCTTCGGCCCGACTCGCCTATTGTCATCTGCATCACGTTAATCTACGATAGATTCACACAGCAAGAGGTGCCGGTGCCTTCATCGCGATCACTCCACACTGAGTCCAATTCCGTTGATACGGAAGTTCATTCCGTCAAACTGCCTGTCCGCGCCTGTGCGTCGAGCATGGCCGGAAGCGTAAGACCCCGAAGGAGATATCCCTCCATGACCACATTGCGACCGTATCGTTCCATGCTCTTCGTCCCGGGACACAAGGGATCATGGGCCGACAAAGCCGTAGCGACGGGCACCGACGCGATCATTCTCGACCTGGAGGACTCGGTTCCCGCCTCGGACAAGGAACTCGCCCGGAAGACTGTCGTCGAGTCGATCTCTCGACTCCATGACCAGGGCATTCGCGCCGATGTATGGGTGCGACCGAATAGTCGCGTCACCGGACTGATGGGCGCCGACCTCGACGCAGTCGTTGTCCCCGGTGTCGCAGGACTGCTGCTCCCCAAAACCTTCGACGCCAAGGACATCATCCAGATCGATGCCGTCGTGTCCCATCTCGAGGAGACCCGAAACCTCCCTGCAGGGGAGATCGGGCTGCTCCTGAGCCTCGAAACCGCATCGTCGATGGCGAACTGCGAGGACATGGCTGCCGCCGTGCCACGTGTCGCCTCGCTCCTCGGCGCGACGGGACCGAACGCCGACGTCGGACGTGAACTCGGATTCGAATTTACGCCTGAGGGCCTCGAAACCCTCTACCTGCGCAGCCGCATCGTGCTCGCATGCCGGGCAAACGGGCTGCACCACCCGATCGGCGGTGTGTGGCAGGCCATCAAGGACCTCGACGGGTTCCGGACATTTGCGGAGGACAATCGTCGACTCGGCTACCGGGGCATGGCCCTCATCCACCCGTCCCATGTCGAGATCACCAACGAGGTCTTCACACCGTCGCCCGAGAAGGTCGAATTCTACCGTCGCATGGTGCAGGCCTTCCGTGATGCCGAGGCACAGGGGCACGGCGCGGTCGACTTCGAAGGCCAGCACATCGATCTCGCCCACGCCAAGACCGCCGAAGGCGTCATCGCCCTCGCCGAGGCAGTGTCCGCAGTCTGATCCCGACCTCGGATCGGCACTTCACCGGCGCCGTACCCCTCCCCCCCTTTCCCGAGCCATCCAGAAGGATCGCCATGCCCACCTCCGACGTGTCCACACCACCGGTGCATGTCACCGAATCGGCGGCGCGCCGCCGTGCCATCTACGCCGGCGTGATCGGCAACTTCATCGAGTGGTACGACTTCGGTCTGTACGGCTTTTTTGCCGTGACCATTTCGGTATTGTTCTTCCCGGCTTCCGACCCGACCGCGGCGCTCCTGTCCACCTTCGCGGTATTCGCCCTGGGGTTCCTCATCCGCCCGCTCGGCGCATTCGTCTTCGGCTGGATCGGCGACCGCATCGGCCGACGAGCATCCCTCCTGGCCGCCGTGATCCTCATGAGCCTGTCGACCGTCCTGCTGGGCTTGTTGCCCACCTACGCCAGCATCGGCGTCTGGGCCACCGTCCTGCTCGTTGCCCTCAGGATGTTCCAGGGGCTGTCCGCCGGCGGCGAGTACGCCGGCGCCACGATCTACGTGGTCGAGCACGCTCCGCGAGGATGGCGCGGCCGGTACGGTTCCCTGTCGCCCGCTGCCGTCGGAGTCGGGACCGCCACCGCAGCTGTGGTGTCACTCATCGTGACCTCGTCGCTGACCGAGGCCGACCTCAGCTCGTGGGGCTGGCGCATCCCGTTCCTGCTGTCCGGGCCGCTGGGTGTCATCGCCATCATCCTGCGGATGCGAATCGAGGAGAGCCCCGAATTCCAGGCGGTCCGCGATTCCGGCCAGGTCGAGTCCGCGCCCCTCGCCGAGGGCTTCCGCGTGGCGAAGAAATCGATGGCCACGGTGTTCGGGTGGAACATGCTCAACGGCGTCTCCTTCTACATGCTCACCGGATTCACGGTGGCCTACATGATGAAGGTGTCGGAACTGACCTACACCGCATCGCTCAGCGCCCTGGCCGTCGCACTGCTCTTCTATACCTGCGTGTCCCCGTTCTACGGACTGTGTGTGGACAAGCTCAGCCGACGCCAGGTCGCGATGTTCTCCTCCCTGGGCATGGCCGCGTTCGCCCCCCTGGCGTTCTTCTTGCTCCAGCAGCAAACATTCGCATCGTCACTGCTGGCCCTGATGGGAATCGCATTCTTCGCCGCCGGTGTGACCTCCATCGTGGCGGTCTCCATGGTCGACCTCTTCCCCGCCCGCATCCGGTTCTCTGCCGGCGCAGTCCCGTACCAGATTTCCATCGCCGTCTTCGGCGGCACCGCCCCCTACGTGGCCACCTGGCTGGGAGGAACCTCCGTCGAGCTGGCGCCCGGGTACTACCTCGCGCTGATCTCCCTGATCGCCGCCTCCGTCGCGTGGTTCGGGTTCAAGGGAGTCGACGAGAACACCAACGCCGAGTTGATCGCCCGCAGCGCCGAAGGTGTCGAACAGTGACCTGACGCGCTGAGGAACCGGCACAGCATGTCGCTGTGCCGGCTTCTCGGGTTTCGGCGCCCTTCATTTCCACAGACGAGAGGTTTGAGCATGTCGACGGTAACCACGGATCGTCGTGGATCGATCGCAGTGATCTATCTGAACAACCCACCCGTGAACATGGGCAACGCGTCCCTGAGAGCCGACCTCGCCCGGACGCTACAAGAAATTGCCGCGGATTCGACGGTCGACGCGGTGGTCGTCGCCTCCGAACTGCAACACTTCTATGCCGGCTCGGACATCAACGAGTTCGCCGGCGAGCTCACAGAGCCGCAACTGCCGTCCGTCATCGCAGCCCTCGAGAATCTCGACGTGCCGGTGGTCGCCGCGATCACCGGTCTCGCTCTGGGCGGTGGGCTCGAATTCGTTCTCGGCTGCGATCGCCGGATCGGGGATCCCTCCGTGCAGCTCGGGTTCCCCGAGGTCACCCTCGGAATGGTGCCCGGTGCCGGAGGGACCGTGCGCACGCCTCGCCTCACCGGTGTCCCCACCGCCATCGATCTGGTGACGTCGGCGCGACGAATCGACAGTGAGGAGGCACTCCGCGTCGGACTACTCGACGAGATCGTTCCGACAGCCAGTCTCGTCGCTCGTGCGGTCGAGCTGGCCCGGTCCATGACGGCCAAATCTCGGGTGATCGACCGGCCGGTGCCCTCCGCGCGCGAAGAGGACGTCGACGCGGCCATCGCGCGGGTGAGCCGACGAGCACGCCCGAACGTGCTCGAAG
Source organism: Rhodococcus sp. 14C212 (assembly GCF_011058195.1). Lineage (NCBI taxonomy): Bacteria > Bacillati > Actinomycetota > Actinomycetes > Mycobacteriales > Nocardiaceae > Rhodococcus > Rhodococcus sp. 14C212. The sequence goes on from NZ_JAALEH010000052.1 coordinate 34,893, forward strand.
CGGTCGACCTGGTTCGGCGCGCAGGCGACGGCGACGTCCACGAGGCGCTCACCACCGAACGCACAGTCTTCGACAGACTCCGGAAATCGGACGAAGCACGTAACCTGCGCTACCTGTTCTTCGCGCGCCGTGCGGCGGCGAAGGCTCTCCGATCACCCGCCGCCCCGGCGGCGGTGCGAACGGTGGGCATCGCCGGCGCGGGAACCATGGGTGCCTCCCTCGCCCGAACCTTCGCCGATCACGGTTACACGGTCGTCGTCTACGACAGAAATCTCGCCGCAGTGGAACGACTCGCAGCCGAGGAAAGCGGGATCCGCGCCGCCACCGACATCACCGGCCTGGCCGATGCCGATCTCGTCATGGACGCGGTGTTCGAGGACATGGAGGTCAAGACCGAGTTGCTCAGAGCTCTCGAGACCACCCTGCGTGACGACACGGTGATCGCGAGCAACACCTCGTATCTCGATCTCGACGAGATGTCGCGTGCGCTCGTGCACCGGAACCGATTCGCGGGGCTGCACTTCTTCAACCCGCCGCACCGCAACCCCCTCGTCGAGCTGATCCGCACTCCGGCGACCGACGACACCACCGCAGCTACCCTCGCCCGGATCATCACCACACTTGACAAAGTCGGCATTCCGGCCGGTATCGACGACGGGTTCGTCGCCAATCGCGTCTACGCCGACTACCGCACCCAGGTCGAATTCCTGGTGGAGGAAGGCGCCTCACCCGCCGACGTGGACCGTGCGATGCGCGGGCTCGGCATGCCGTTCGGCCCCTTCGCTGTGGCCGATATGTCCGGCCTGGACATTGCCTGGGCACGGCGCAAGCGCCTGGCGGCGACGAGGGATCCGCAGCAACGTTATGTCGCGATCCCCGATCGGCTCTGTGAAGCAGGCCGACTCGGGCAGAAGACCGGAGCAGGATGGTTTACGTATCCGGAGGGTTCTCGACGTGGAGAGCCTGATCCTGAGGTCGACACGATCATCGACACCGAACGGGGGATCAAGGGGATCGAGCCGCGCCGGATCGACGATGTGGAGATCCGAAACCGAGTCCTCGCGTCGATGCTGGTTGCGGCCGCGGCCCTGCTGGACTCCGGAGTCGCCGGACGCGCGTCCGACATCGATGTCGCCATGACCGAAGGGTTCGCCTTTCCCAAGGCGCTCGGTGGTCCGATCCGAGCGATGTCTACCTGGGAGGACAGCGCGATCATCAGTGCCCTCGCTGTGGTGCACGAATCCTGCCCCGTGACGTTCGCAGTGGCAGAACCCGCAGCACGGGGGCAACTCCCGGAATCTGTCGCGCGGTGCCTGGACGAAGCTCGCACACGGCCATGACGCGCACCCACGGCGACAGGGTCGTGCCTGCGATCCACTACCGTGGAGCAGTGACCATGGATGCTCCGAACAAGCGACACGGTGGAGATACTGCCGTGCGCGACGGCGCGTCCACCCGCCAGCTCATTCTGGATGCTGCTGCAGAGGTCATGTACAGGGAAGGGTACGGGGGAACCAAGCTCTCTGACATCGCGGAGATCGTCGGAATCAAGACGCCGGCGATCTACCGCCACTTCGCCTCGCGCGAGGATCTCGTCGATGAGGTAATGACGGTCGGGCACCGCCGGTTCATCGAGCACGTGACCGCTGTCATCGAGGCACTTCCCGCAACCGCGACGCCACTCGATCGGATCCTGGCGGCTGTCGGCGGCCATCTGGAGGTCGCGCTGACGATCTCGCACTACGCGGCGGCGTCGACGCGGAACATGAGCCAGATGCCCGATGCCATCCGAGAGCGCCAACAGGAATTGCGCCGCGAGTACGGCGCGATCTGGCGACGGCATCTGGCAGAGGCGGCCGAAGCTGGCCAGCTTCACCCTGGATTGAACCTGTATGCAGCGCAGGGGCTGATCATCGGAGCCCTGAGCTGGTCGAACGAATGGTGGGATCCTGAACGAGGCGCCCTCCAATCCCTGATTCGAAACGCACAAGCCCTCGTCCTTCACGGGATCGGCCGCCAATGAGCTGGGCCCGATAACGGCGATCATGCTTATCCGGTTAGATCAGGTGAGTTTGGCTGCGCCCGGTCCGGTCGCGACGATCTGCCGGTAGGTCGTGGGCTGCTGCCGGGACTGCAGGCCGAGCAGGGTCTGGAAGGCGGCCATCGGGGT
>NZ_JAALEH010000053.1:0-36482 GCF_011058195.1 Rhodococcus sp. 14C212
CGCGACGCGAACAGGTACTCCATACAGGCGTCATCATCAGGGAAGCGCCGCTGGAACTCCACGATCGTGCGCGGGAAGTCGGGACGCGGCATTTGCCCAGGCTACCTGATCTAACCGGATAAGCATGACGGCGATTATGTCAAGTAGTAACATCACCTCCTCATCGTGTTTCAAAAGGACCGGTGTAAGAGAATGTCTCTTATGGATCAGATCACCTGTGCGGCATGATGCATGCCGTGTTCGATGCGTTGTCTACTCGGTTGGTGCCGGATGCGTTGTGGGAGATCGTCGAACCGCTGCTGCCCGGGTTCCGGCCGCGGCCGCAGGGCGGTAGTCGGGCGGCGCTGGACGATCGGGCGGTATTCACCGCCATTGTCTACGTGCTCACCAGCGGCTGCTCGTGGCGGTACCTGCCGCCGTCGTTCGGGGTCAGCGTCCCGACCGCGCACCGCCGCTTCGCGACCTGGGTCAAGGCCGGGGTGTTCGACGAGCTGCACCGGCAGGTTCTCGACCGGCTCGGGGTCGGCGGGGACCTGGACTGGGCCGCGGCGATCCTGGACGCAGCGCACGTCCGGGCGAAAGGGGGATCTCTGACCGGTCGCAGCCCGGTCGATCGAGGGAAGAACGGCTCGAAGATCCATATCCTCTCCGATGCCGACGGCATCCCGCTGGTGACTGCGGTGACCTCGGCGAACACCCACGACAGCGTCACGCTCCAACCCATGGTCACCGCGATTCCGGCGGTGCGCTCGCGCCGCGGGCCGCGGCGCCGCAGGCCTGGGCGGTTGCGGACGGACAAGGGCTACGACGCCGCGGTGCACCGCCGGTGGCTGCGCGCCCGACGTATCGTCCCGCGGATCGCGCGCCGCGGCGTCGACACCAGTGAGCGCCTGGGCCGGTACCGGTGGAAGATCGAACGCACCCTGGCCTGGCTGACCGGCTACCGGCGGCTGACGATCCGCTACGGTGAGCACTTCGCCGGGTTTCTCCAACTTGCCGCCGCGCTGACCTGCTGGAAGAAGCTCCCCAAATGAGACATCCTCTTAGTCGTGCACCTGCTCCGCGACCCAGGCCGCGACCTGGGTCCGGGAGGTGAATCCGAGTTTGGTCAGGATGTGCTCCACATGACCTTGTGCCGTGCGAGGTGAGATCACCAGGCGACGGGCGATGGCCTGATTGGTGAGGCCTTCGCCGATGAGCTCGGCGACCTGACGTTCCCTTTTGGTCAGGCGCGCCGACGCATCGGCGTCGAGAGTCGAGGTGGCCGGCGGTTGCTCGTTGAGGGCGTAGGCGATGGCCGCATCGAAGCCGAATTGTTCACCTTTGCGGTGGGCCGCCCCGAAGGCTTTGTCCCCGAGTTTCTGCCGGGTCTTCTGGGCGCATTCTTTGTGGTAGGCCACCAGATTGGAATGAATGACCACGGAACTGCCGATTGCCTGTGCCAGCCCGTCCGCGGCTCCCATCAGAACTGCGGCCCGACACGCATCGCGCCGCTCGAAGCTGATCCAGGCCAGCGCCTCGAGGCAGGCGGCCACACCGCGGGGACTGCGCACCTGCCTGTTCAGCTCCAGTGCTTGCTCGAGAAGCTGCACCGCGCGATCGGTATCATGCTGCTGCCATACCGTAATTCCCAAGGCCCACAACGAATGTGATCGATACATTTTCTCGCCGTGCATTTCCGTGATCGCCAGGACACGCTCATGGCATTCGATAGCCCGCTCTGGCAGACCACTCAGTCCGTAGGCCGTCCCCAACTGGTAGAGGGCCGCTACTTCCAGCGTTCGATCTCCGCGTTCGCTGAACTCTGCCAGTGCAGTTTCGAGGCGAGAGCGGGCGCGTACGAGATCACCATTGAGGAGGGCCAGCGCGCCGTCGGCGAAGACAACGAACGCGCGCATCATCGGGTCGGCGGTCTGCGCTGCCAGCGTGCGCGCCTCTTCGACGAGTGCGGTCCCCGTGTGAACGTCACCCTGCACGTTCGCCATCACGCTGGCACAGTAAAGCGCCTTGACCCACTCGAGGGTGAGTGGGCCACTCCGGCGGGCGAGCAGCTGATCGTACCAGCGCCGCCCCTCGCTGTAGAGCCCCTGCGAGGCCCAAAACATGTAAAGTGCGGCGGCGATCCGCAGACCGGCGGCGGGATCGTCGTCGAGGCTGAATTCGAGGGCTTCGCGCAGGTTCGGTTGCTCCCACTTCAAACGGGCGATCCAGTCGAGCTGACGAGCGCTGATCCACTCGGCCTCCGCGCCGAGCGCCAACTTCTCGTACCAGTTCCGGTGGCGACGACGCACGGCGAGGTCCTCTCCGGTCGCCTCGAGCTTCTCGCGGCCGTATTCGCGGAGGGTCTCGAGCATCCGGAAGCGCACCGCCGACCGGTGTTCCTCCCGGATCAGGATCGACTTCTCCACCAGGGAGGTCAGCGTGTCCAGCAACTCGCCCGCCTCCAAACCCTCGCCGCACACCCGCTCGGCCGCGTCGAGTTCGAAGCTCCCCGCGAACACCGCCACCCGACCCCACACCAGTTGTTCACCGGCGGTGCACAACTCGAAGCTCCAGTCGATACACCACCGCAGGGTCTGTTGCCGCGTCGGCGCACCCCGGCTACCGCGGGTCAGCAGGGTGTAGCGGTCGGTCAACCTGTCCAGGATCTGCTCGGGCGAGAGCGCCCGCAACCGGGCCGCGGCCAACTCGATCGGCAGCGGCAACCCGTCGAGACGGTGGCAGATCCCCGCCACGGCCATCGCGTTGTCCTCGGTGAGCGCGAAACCGGGGACGGCGGCAGCGGCGCGTTCGACGAACAATTTCACCGCATCGTATTGGGGCAACCCCCGCAGCGAGAGCCGCCGCTGCGGGTCCGGGACGGCCAGCGGCGGCACTCGCAGCACCGCCTCCCCACCGAGGACCAGGGGCTCGCGGCTGGTGGCCAGAATCCGCACCCGCGGACACGACCGCAGCAGGAGCTCGGCGAGTTCGGCGACCGCATCCACCATGTGCTCGCAGTTGTCCAGGACCACCAGCACCTGCCGCGGTGCGAGAAACTCGGTCAGCACCTCCCGCCCCGGCCTCGCCGAATGATCCCGCACTCCCACGGCGGCGGTTACCGCCTCGACCAGCGACGCTCCGTCGCGCAGCTCGCCCAGCTCGACCAGGCGGACCCCGTCGGCGTAGTCGCGCTGCACCGCCGCCGCGGCCCGCACCGCCAGCCGCGTCTTGCCGACACCGCCGATCCCGGTCAAGGTCACCAGCCGCGACCCGGCCAGCAGGTTCTTCGCCTCGGCAAGCTCGTGGCGGCGGCCGACGAAGCTGGTCAGCTCCAGGGGGAGGCTGCCCGTCGCCCCCAGCGGGGAGGACGGCGGCGACAATCGCCCGCCACGCGACGTCGGTTGCTCCCCGCTCCCCTGCGCATCAGGTTCCGCACGAAGCGCCATGTCGTCGACCGGAAAGCCATGGTCGCGTTGCAGGGCTCGCAGCTGTTCCCCGAAGTCCGCGGCGGTCGCCGGGCGCTGACCGGGCTCGCGGGACATCGCACGGGCGATCGTGTCGGACACATCCTCGGGGATCCCGTGCTCGCGCAGGTCGGGCACCGTCTGCGTGGTGATCCGCAGAAACTGCGCGACGACCTGCTCACCGCTACGACGTTCGAACGCGGCATGTCCGGTCAGGGCACTGAACAAGGTGGCACCGAGACCGTAGATGTCCGCGGCGGGGCTGGGCGGAGCACCGCCCAGCACCTCCGGTGCGGTGTAGGCCGGCGATCCGGTGACCGCGCCGGTGGCGGTCTCGAATCCCCCGGAGATGTGCGCGATACCGAAATCGGCCAACTCCGGCTCGCCGTACTCGGTGAGCAGGATGTTCGCCGGTTTGACGTCACGATGCAGGATGCCGAGCCGGTGCGCGGTCTCGATCGCACCGGCCATCTTCACCCCGAGCCGAAGAACCTGATCCAAGGCAAGCGGACCGCCCTTCCGGATCCGGGCCTCCAGCGAATCCTGCGGGTGGTACGGCATCACGATGTAGGGACGGCCGCTGTCGGTGGCGCCGACCTGCAGAATGTTGACGATGTGCGGGTGCCCGGTCAGCCGCCCCATCGCCCGCTGCTCCCTAAAAAACCGGGCACGGTTCTCCTCGTCGAGATCGACGGTGAGCACCTTCACCGCCACCGTGCGATCCAGGTCCGCCTGGGTGCAGCGGTAGACCACGCCGAAACCGCCACGGCCGATCTCCTGGACATCGTCGAACCCGGCGCCAGCCAACTCCACAGCCGGGGACGGCGGGTACCTCTGCGTATCGAGCGAATCACCCGCACCCATCGGACGGCCTATTCACTCCGTCGGCTCGCGGGTTTCTACACGCTGGTCCCCGACACTCGACCAGCGCAGATACCCCAGATACCGCAGTGGACTCACCTCGCAATCGCGTGCACTCAAGGATATCGCTGACAGTGTTCGGTGCGGCGTTCGTTTCCGGGACCGATGTGAGCCTCACCATTTCGGCAATCAAGTTGTTCAATCTATTTGTACGCTTTGCTAATGATTACCGAGCAGTCCACCGCACAGGACCTCCGAGAAGCGCTGCGCCCGATATGGCGACAGCTCACCGTCGGCAGGACACTCTCCATCGGCAAGATAGGTGTGCTCACCTACCTCTCGCAACACGGACGCACCTCGGCGTCCACCCTCGCAGCGGCCGAACGGATCAGCCCCCAGGCGATCGCCAACGCCGTGCGCGAACTCGAAAGCCTCCGCCTGGTGGTGCGCACCCCCGACGAGCACGATCGACGCCGGATCTGGATCGAACTCACCGATGCCGGTCGCGAGAGACTTGCCCAGGAGCGTTCGAAAGGCCTGGAGCGGCTCGAACAGGCCATCGCCGAGCGGCTGAGCCTCGAAGAGAAAAGAACCCTCGACTCCGTCGTCCCGATTCTGCGCAAGTTGGTCGACGATGCCCCCGTCGACTGAACCCCCCACACGAGCTCGGCTCCTGCCAGCCCTGGCCTACGCCGCCCTGACCAGCGCGATCGTCAGCTCCCTCGGCATGTTGCTGGTGCCGACCATTTCCCACGACATGCGGGTCGAGGTCAGTACCGGGCAGTGGATGCTCACCGTCAACCTCCTCGTCGGGGCGATCGCCACCCCGATCATGGGCCGGCTCAGCGATGGCCCCCACAAAAAACGCCTGCTCCTGTGGTCCCTGACGACGATCCTCCTCGGTTCGATCCTCGCCGCGTGCGCACCCAACTTCACCGTCTTCCTGATCGGGCGGGCGTTGCAGGGACTGTCCTACGGAATCGTTCCGGTCACGATCGCCCTCGCCCGCCGCTACCTTCCCGCCCACCAGGCCCGGCTCGGCATCTCGAGCCTGTCGGTGACGGTGACCACCGGCCTGGGCCTCGGATACCCACTGACCGGCATCCTCGCCGACCTTCTCGGGTTCCGTTTCGCCTTCTGGTTCGCGGCACTGTTCCTGGCCACCACCCTCCTCGTCGTCTGGCGTGTGATTCCCGCAGGCCCCGACGCGCACGCACCACGCAAAACCCTGGACCTCCCGGGCGCACTGCTGGTCGGCACCGGGCTGGCCTGCCTGCTCGTCGCCGTCAGCGAAGGGTCCCGGTGGGGCTGGGGCACCCCGCCGATCCTGGGATTCCTCACCGGAGCAGCGCTACTGCTGACGCTGTGGTGCGTCGTGGAACTACGCACCCCGAACCCGCTGATCAACCTGCGGGTACTGCGCAACGGCGACGTGCTGGTCGCCAACAGCACGGCGATCGGCCTCGGCGCCGCGATGTATATCGGGCTCTCGATCGGCAGCCTCATCGCCCAAGCGCCCGACTCCACCGCATACGGCATCGCGCTACCGCTGTTCTGGGCCGGATTCGTGATGCTTCCGCTGTCGGTGGCCAGTTTCGGTGCGAATCGACTCGTCCGCGCCCTCTCCCACCGGATCCGCATGAGGACTCTGCTGCTCCTGGGCGCAGCTCTCGTGACCGCCTCGAGCGTGCTCCTGTGGTTCGCCCACACCGCGCTGTGGGACATCCTGATCGGCATGTTCGGGTTCGGAGCCGGGATGGGCATGACGTACGCGGCGATGCCGGCCCTGATCGCCCGCAGCGTCGCCGACACCGAACTCGGCAGCGCCGTGAGCTTCAACCAGGTGCTGCGCACCGTCGGTGGCTCGTTCGGCAGCGCCATCGCAGGCGCGGTGCTCGCCGCGAACCTGGCACCGGACCTGCATCCCACCGAACACGGGATCAAGCTCGCCCTCGCCCTCGGCGCCCTCGGATGCGCGGTCGTCTTCGCCGCACTCCTCGTCAATCACGTGATATCCCGTCCGCCGACTCCGACCTCGACACCGGCGGACCCCCGGGTCGGTCGGCTCTGATCCTGAATCCACCGACTGGCCCTCGAGGAGCTATCCGGATCCGCAAACCGGGTGAAGCAGGTTCCGGGCGTGAGGTAGCCGCTGGTCTACCCAGCCTTTCCACGATTTCGCTCCGGTCGCACCTTTCGGCGGGTCGTAGGTTTCAGGAACTCGATGGTGGGCTGTGGCCGATAGTGTTGGCCCACAGTCGAAGCCACGCGGCCGACCAGGGCCAGTGGGTGGGTAGTCGCAAGCGCGGTTTTCGTTGCGGTCGACACAATCGGGCGGGGATGTTGACGATCTTGCGCCGCAGCGTCGCCCCACGGGCGCGCGAATGCCCACCTCCTGCAAGAACGCCGGTCGCGCGCAGCAGATTGTGGGCGATCGCCGCGCAGAGCACCCACGCGGAGTTCGCCCCGAAGCGCCCCGACGGCATGTGTGCCAGAGGGCCGTCGACGAGGTCGGCGAAGACGGTTTCGATGATCGCGCGCCGGCGATGGGTGACATCGGCATCGACCACCGAGGAGGTGGTGTTGGTAAAGAACGAATGATATCGCCACACCGGAAACAACGCGTCGGGGTAGCGGGCGTCTTTGACGCGGCGCACGATCAACCGGGCGGTGACCGAAGTCTTGGTCGAGGCGAAGGCGGTGTAGGTGGTTTCGGCGACTTCGGCGTCGGAGATCCACGCTCCGGTGTCGGGGTTGCGGACCGCACCGGTGTACACGCCTCGTCGGCAATCGAGTCGATCGCGCGTTGGACCGCGGTGTTCTTGGCCAGGACGAGCGAGAAGCACACTTTCGCGCGCAGGCATGCCGAGATGACCGCACGGGTGCCGTACGCGGAATCCCCGCGGACCACGAGGGCCCCGGTTGCGCCCGCCGCCCGGGCGGTGACGATGGCCTGGGTGGCCATCCGACCTGCACCTTTACCGGATCCGGCTTTCCCGGCGCTCAGTCGCATGCCGGCGATGATCGGCGCGGAGTCGGCGGTGCTGAGCGTCGTCGCCAGCGGGGACAGGCCTTTGCGCAGGATCTGTTTGCCGGCGATCTTCGTGCGTCCGCAGGAGGTGCCTTGTTTGGCGTGGCAGTAGACCGGGCGCAGCAGCGAGTCGATGTCGATGAACGCCTGCTCGGCCAGGCCGGGCAGGATCTCGACCCGGGCGGTGAGTGCGACTAGCGGTAGCGGACGGGATGGCCGGCGTCGTCCCAGTCGGGCAGCGGCGGTACTCGGGTGGCCAGGACGGTCTCGGCGAAGATCAGCGCGACGGCAAGGGTGCGGGCCACCGGGCGGAGGACGAAGGTGGAGATCATCGGACGTGCCTTTTCTTTCTGCGAGTGGCCGCCTGGCGACGGGGACGGGCCCGGACGCCCCGCCCAGGGGAAGACGGGGCGTCCGGCAGGTGCGACTTGTCGGCCCGAGGTGTGCGTAACCGAGGACACGAGCCACGCTGCGGACAACCAGACCAACCAGTACATGACCGGTCCATCGCCGGCGAGCTACCGGCCGGTGAGCGGCGACTGTTGGGTGGCCCAACGCACATGCAGCTGTGCGTAGCGCTCACGGTTGGCGGCGGGGCCACCGGCCGCCAGGCGCCGGTTGTCCCGCCGACCTCAGATCACCAGGTGTAGAAGCCCTGACCGCTCTTGCGTCCGAAATGGCCTGCTGCGACCTTCTCTCGCAGGATGGCCGGCGGGTCGAAACGGTCGCCGACCTCCCGGGCGAGGTGCTCTGCGATAGCCAGGCGTACGTCCAATCCGACCACGTCGGTGGTTCGCAGCGGACCCATGGGGTGCTTGTAACCCAAGGTCATGGCCGTGTCGATGTCCTCGGCCGAGGCGACGCCGTCTTCGAGCATGCGCATCGCTTCGAGGGCGATCGCCACCCCAAGCCGCGAGGAGGCAAATCCGGGCGAGTCGGTGACGGTGATTGCGGTCTTTCCCAACGCCTCGACCCATCCCTGGGCGGCGGTGACCATCTCCGCACTCGTCTTGGCGCCGACGACGATCTCGACCAGCTCGCTGGCGGGAACCGGGTTGAAGAAGTGGAGACCGAGGAACCGCTCCGGACGAGCGAGTCCGCCTGCCAGCTGGTCGACCGACAGCGAGCTGGTGTTGGTCGCCAACTTCGCCTCGGGTGCGTGCTCCTCGATGCGGGCGAGGACCTGCGCCTTGAGCTCGACGATTTCCGGCACTGCCTCGACGACCAGGCCGCATTCGGCCAGTGCCGACGGATCGGTCGCCACCGTGAACCGTTGCTGAACCCGATCGACCGGTTCGGTGAGAGTGCCGCGTGCTGCGGCCTTGTCGAGGCTGGCGCTGACGCGTCCCCGCGCCGCGGCCGCGGCGGCACTGTCCGCTTCGATCACCGTGACGGAGGCACCCGCCAGGAGGAACGCGTGTGCTATTCCCGCACCCATACGGCCACCGCCGTACACACCGATATTCGTGGGCAGAGACATCAGTTCTCCGTTCTGGACGACACGCTTTCGAGGACGACTGCCAGGGCTTGGCCGACGCCGATGCAAATGGCGGCAACGCCCCACCTCTGCCGGTGTCGGACCAGCCGGTGAGCGAGAGTGCCGAGTATGCGGGCGCCCGAGGCGCCCAGGGGATGGCCGATCGCGATGGCGCCACCCCAGGTGTTGACGATGTCGGGGTCGATCTTCCACGCGTCGATGCAGGCCAAGGACTGCACCGCGAAGGCTTCGTTGAGTTCGACGGCGTCCACCTGGTCCCACCCGATCCCGGCGCGGGCGAGGGCCGCGTTGGCGGCCTCGACCGGAGCGAACCCGAAATCCTGAGGGTCGAGCGCGTGCACACCGCGGCCGGCGATCCGGGCGAGCGGTGCAGATCCGATCCGATCCGCTGCGTCCGCCGATCCGATCAGCAGTGCGGATGCTCCGTCGTTGAGTGGACTGGCGTTGCCCGCCGTGATCGTTCCGTCCGAGCGGAACGACGGTGACAATCCGGCCAGCTTCTCCGGCGTCGATCCCGGGCGGATTCCTTCGTCTCGTGTCAGTTCGGCGATCGGTACGACCAAATCGTCGTACACACCGGCATTCCAGGCAGCGTCAGCGAGCTGATGTGACCGGGCGGCGAACTCGTCCTGTCGCTGGCGAGAGATGCCGAAACGGGCGGCGAGCTGCTCGTTGCACTCGCCCAGCGATGCTGTCCATTCCCTGGGCATCTTCGGGTTGACCAGGCGCCATCCGAGAGTGGTCGACACGGCGGCGATATTGCCGGCGGGATAGGCCCGCGACGGCTTCGGCAGCACCCATGGAGCCCTGGTCATCGACTCCACTCCCCCGACCAGCACGATGGTTGCGTCCCCGGATTCCACCGTTCGGGATGCGATCATCGCGGCGTCCAACGAAGACCCGCACAAACGGTTCACCGTGGTGGCGGGCACACTCGTCGGCAGTCCGGCCAGCAACACTGCCATGCGTCCGACGTTGCGGTTCTCCTCACCGGCCCCGTTGGCGTTTCCCCAGACGACGTCGTCGATGTCCGCCGGATCCAACGACGATGACGACGACAGCAATCCCGAGATAGCCACTGCCGCAAGGTCGTCCGGACGAATCTCGGCGAGCGCTCCGCCGAATCGCCCGAATGGGGTGCGGGTTGCGGCATAGAGGTATGCCTCGGTCATTGGGTCTCCATTTCGAGGGGCGGGGTTCTCGGCGCGGACGGGCCGAGCATGTCCGGTGCCGGGTGGACCGGCTGAGGAGTCCGGCCGGATCGCGCAGAGTGTGATAGATGATCAGCCGAGGCCGGTGGTGACAACGATCTTGCCCTTCACCTTGCCGTTCTTGACGTACTGCAGCGCGTCGGACACCTGGTCCAACGGGAAGACCGTGTCGACGACGGCATCGATCGTGCCCTCGACGAACAGGTCGAAGACCTCGGCCATGATCGACCGTAGGAACTGCGGGTTGCGTTCGTGGTAGTCGCTGCTCTGCAGGCCGAGCACGCTGATGTTCTTGACCAGGAGGTGGCCCGGTTTGATGGGGTTCTGACCACCCGCGGCGAAGCCGACGATCACGATGCGGCCTTCCCACGCGGCCGCCCGAATGATCTGGGTGAGATAGTCGCTTCCGAGCATCTCGAGTACCACATCGACACCGCGACCGTCGGTCGCGGCGAGCAGGTCCTCGCGGAGAGTCGCTGCCGTCGAGGTCAGCACGACATCGGCACCCAGGCGTCGGGACAGTTCGGCCTTCGACTCGTCCTGGGCGAGGGCGATGACGTGGGCTCCCTTCGCCTTCGCCAACTGGATGCCGACCGAGCCGACCCCGCCGCCCGCTCCGGTGACGAGAACCGTCTCGCCGGACTGCAGCCGTCCACGGTGGAACAGACCGAGGTGCGCGGTCGAGGCCACCAGCCCGAAGGCCGCGGCCTCCTCGTAGCCGACGCCGTCCGGTAGGGCCATCACCAGGTCCTGGGGAGCCACCAGTTGCTCGGCGTAGCCCCCGAATTCGACGATCGCGAGGACACGCTGTCCGACGGTGATGCGGTCGACCCCTGCACCGACCGCGAGAACCCGCCCTGCTGCTTCCTTACCGGGACTGAACGGTCTCGCCGGAAGGTTCTGGTAGGTCCCGTCGACGACGAGCAGATCCGGGAAGTTGATGCTGACCGCGCCGACCTCGATCACCACTTCACCGGGGCCGGGGACCAGGTCCGGAACTTCTTCGATCGCCAGACTGGACGGAGCTCCGAACTCCCTGACCAGGGCTGCTCGCATGGGTGTCTTTCCTTTCGGCGTGGTCGCCACACGTCTTACTCGTCGCCCGGATCGGGCGGGGGTCCGGCGGCGGAGGGCGCGTCGTCAGACGAGCATCTCCCGCAGTTTGTACTTCTGTATCTTCCCGCTCGGCGTCATCGGCAACGCCGGTAGTGCAACAACTCTCTCCGGCAGGTAGTGCTTGGATAGCCCCTGGGACAGCAGGTAGTCAGCCAGAGATTCGACGGTCGGATCGGGGCTTCCGGACTTGACGACGACAACGGCGCACACCCGCTCGCCGAGCCGGTCGTCGGGCAGACCGACAACGGCTGCGTTGACGATATCGGGGTGATCGAAAATCACCGATTCGACATCGGTGACAGGGATGTTCTCGCCACCACGGATGACGATGTCCTTCGTCCGCCCCCGCAGTGACAACCACCCGTGCTCGTCGAGGCTGGCCCGATCACCGGTCTTGAACCACAGGCCGGGCAGGAACGCCTCCTGGGTGGCGTCGGGGCGGTCGTAATACCCGTAGATCAACGAGGGCCCGCGGACAAGAAGGTCACCGACCTCACCGACCGCGACATCGTCTCCGGCGGCGTCGACGACCCGTACCTCCGACCCGGCGAAGACGGAACCGTCGGTGCCCTGGATCGCGGCGGGTTCCTTCGGTGTGCAGGAGATGATGATGCTGCACTCGGTCATGCCCCAGGCCGGGCAGATGTACGCGCCGAGCGCTTCTTGTGCTTGCGCCGGGAGCCCGCGCGGCACCGACGAACCCGCAATCACCAGGCACCTCAACGGGCAGTTCGGATCGCCGGCCAGGTCGGTGCGAATCATGTCCTGGAGAAAGGCCGGTGCCCCGAAGAAGGTGGTCACACCCTCTGTCCGGATGATCTCCACACCCCAGGCCGGATCCCAGCGGTCGACGTGCACGCCCGTTCCGCCGAGCGCCAGGGTGAACAGGATGCCCCACTCGAATCCGGTGTGATGACCCACCGGTGAGGCCACCAGCTGCACCATCGGATCGCCGTACTCCGCCGGACCGACATGCGCCGCTTGCTGCCGGGCCGAGTAGATCAGGCTGTTGTGACTGTGCATCGCGCCCTTGGGCTCTCCGGTCGTGCCGGAGGTGAAGCCGAGATAGCACACGCGGCCCGGGTCCGGGTCCGGGAAGTGCCGTGCGGGTACGTCGGCGTGACTCGACCACAGCGACTCACCGTCTCGCAGATCCGAACCGTCGTCGTCGAGCACGATCACGTGCTCGAGGGTGGGGATCTGCGCGCGCAGCGTTCGGGAGAGCTCGAGGTGATTGTTGCTGCGCCAGCGCCGCGGGATCACAAGGACCTTCGCCTTGCTGCGCCGCAGGATCGCCGCCGCCTGCTTCTCGCCGTAGGCCACCGGGATACCGGCGTAGATCGCACCGATCTCGTTGATGCCGAACACCATCTCCGGGTACTCGACCCAGTTCGGGAGCATCAGCACGACGGCATCACCGACACCCACGCCGAGCGAAGTGAAGACGCTGGCCGCGTGGTGCGCATTCCTATCGAAGTCCCGATAGGTCCGCGTGACCCGATCTCCACTCGTTCGGTGTCCCACCAACGCGATGCGATCCGGGAACCGTTCGGCGGTCTCGGTGAGCAGTGAGCGGATCGACCGGTCCTCCCACCATCCCTGTTCCCGCCACCGCTCGGCGGTCGCGTCGTCGATCGGGGTGAACTGGCCGTCCAGCAGATCGGACGGAGGTCGGTGCGTCCGCGAGGTCACGATGCCTCCTTCCGCAGGGAAGGCGGTGCGGGCGGTAGACCCGCGAGGGCACGTGCCGTGGCGACCGCGGCTCCCTGCGTGTCCACGGCGGCGCGCAGCGACACCGCGTCGCGGAGCCGGCGTTCGGCGCTGTACTCCGTGAGATAGCCGTAGCCCCCGTGCGATTGCAGAGCCGCGGCGGCGACGTCGATGGCGTTGTCGCACGCGTGTCGGGCGGCGGCGAAGGCGTGGACCGGATCGCTGTCACCGAGCGCCGGCGCCAGTGCGACGACCGAGCCGGTGGCCTGGCCGAGCAGGCTGTGGCGCACTGTGGGAATTGCGGTGAGTGCGTCGCCGAACTGGCGGCGATCGGCGGCGTAGGCGGCGGCCGCATCGGCGGCGGCGCCGGCGATGCCCGCAGCGACCGCCGCCGCCCCGAGGCGCAATCGGTTTCGCGCGGTGTCGGTGGAGATGCCGGTCAGCGGTCGGACGGCGTCCCCGGTGGCGTCGACCTCGGCGCTGCGTGTCAGTGCGCCCACGAGTCCGGTACGTCGCTGCGGAGTGAACCGAACCGCGTCGGGGGCGATGAGGACCGCGGCGTCGTCACCGTCGAGCACCAGCAGATACGGCGTCGGTGCCGCGGCGTCGAGGCGGTCGATCACCCCGGTGACGGTGTTGCCGGTCCATGCCAGCCGGACGTGCGCCGAGCTGGTGTCGGCTACGGCCACCGCCGCCGTTCCGGCGTGAATCCGTGCCACGAGGGCGTCGAATCGGTGGTCGTCGCCCAGAAGGTCGACCGCCGCGTGCGCCTGCACGCAGGCCCATCCGAGGGCGGGCCAGGCGCGGCCGAGGCGCTCGAAGACGGCAGCGGTGAGCCGGTGCCCCGCTCCGCCACCACCAGCGGACTCGGAGGTACCCACCGTCCAGATCCCCAGGTCGGCGAGAGCCGAGACCAGTGCGATCACGGCGGCCGGATCGTCTTCGAGGTCGAGACTGTGTGCGGCGGTGAAGGAGTCGAGCATCACCTGCACGTCCCGTTCGTCCCCCTCGAGGGCTGGGCCCCACCATCCGCCGTGGGTGGTCATGACCAGAAGCTTTCGGACTTGGGCTGGCGCCGTTCGCCGAATGCTGCGCTGACCTCGTGAGCTTCCTGGGTCTGCAGGTACAGGGTGAGCTGCTGGTCGTGCGCCATCCGGGCCTGGCCCGACACGCCGTTGTGGCGAGCGGAGAAGGCCGCCTTCAGGCCGCCGATGGCCATGGGGCTGCGGGTGGCGATTTCGTTGGCGACCTCGGCGGCGCGGGCCTGCAGCTCGCTCGCGGGCACCACGTCGTTGACCAGTCCCATCTCGCGGGCCTGCTGCGCGGTGTACTTGCGGTTGAGGTACCACATCTCCTTGGCGCGCTTGCGGCCGATGGTGTCCTCGAGGTACCAGCTGCCGTAGCCGGCGTCGAAACTTCCCACCATCGGGCCGACCTGCCGGAAGACGGCGTTGTCGGCGGCGATGGTCAGATCGCAGACGGTGTGCAGGACGTTGCCGCCGCCGACCGCGAACCCGTTGACAGCGGCGATGATCGGCTTGGGAATGGTGTCGATGGCCTGGTAGACGTCGATGATCGGCAGTACCTGCGACTGATCGAGCGAGGTGACCGGGTCGTGTTCACCGCCGATGCAGAAGAACTTTTCCCCGGTACCGGTCAGGACGGCCGCCCGGAGCTGAGGGTCGAGACGGAACTTCTGCAGGGCGTCGAACAGTTCCAGACAGGTCCGGTGGCGGAACTTGTTGCCGGCGTCGGGTCGGTTGAGGGTGATCGTCAGAACCGGACCGTCGACGGCGGTGAGAATGTCGTCGTAGCTCATGTCAGTTGCTCTCCTGGGTCTGGGCGGTGCGGAATCCGTGGTCGCTCTTGTCGCCGAGGCGACCGGCGGCGACCATCTGGCGTAGCAGCGGAGGCGGCGCGTACCGGGCATCCGACGTCGCGGTGTACACCGCTTCGGTGTTCTGCAGGTGGACGTCGAGGCCGATCCGATCGAGCATCGCGAACGGTCCGGTCTTGTAGCCGAGGCCGAGTTCGAGGGCGACATCGATGTCCTCGGCGGTGGCCAGACCGTCGTCGAATTCCTGAATGACGTCGTTGAGGTAGGGCAACAGCATGGAATTGACCAGGAATCCGGGGCGGTCGGGGACCACCACGGCGACCTTGCCGAGGTCGTCGACGAGCGCGACCAGCCGCTCGATCAGGTCCTCACCGGTCTGCAGTGCCCGCACCACCTCGACGGTGGTGTGCGTCGGTGCGGGGTTGAAGAAGTGCAGGCCCGCGACTCGGCTGCTGTTCGGTAGGGCGGCGGCGAGATCGGTGACCGACACGGAGTCGGTGGTGGTGACGATCGGGGTCCGATCGTCGACGACGGCTGCGGCCTCGGCCAGCGCGGTCTTCTTCACCTCGGCGTTCTCGGTGACGGCTTCGACGACGATCTCGGCTGCCGAGAAGTCGGCGACGGAGGTGGTGCCGGTGATGCGGTCGAGGATTGCGGTCTTGTCCTCCGCCGTCGCCTGCCCCGCGGTGATGCTGGCGTCCAGGGCGGCTGCGACGGCGGCGGTACCGGCGTCGACGGTGGTTCGGTCGGTGTCGAGGACGATCACCTCGCGTCCGGATGCTGCGAACACCTGGGCGATACGGGCGCCCCTGGTGCCGAAGCCGAGGATGGCGACCGCTCGAAAGTCTTTGGTGGATTCGCTCATTGACTGCTCCTCAGGATCCGAACAGGCGGGTGGTGTCGTACTCGTAGAAGCCGCGACCGGTCTTGCGGCCGAGGTCGCCGGCCGCGACCATCCGCTCGACCATCGGTGGGGGGAAGAACTTCGGGTCGCGCAGTTGCTCGTAGAGGCGGGTGGCGACCTGCTGGTGGATGTCCATGCCGACGATGTCGAGCAGTCGGAACGGTCCCATGGGGTGTCCGAGCGAACCGAGCACCGCGGCGTCAATGGATTCCTTGGTCCCCAGACCTGCCTCGAGGGCGCGGATGCAGGAGTTCTCCCACGGGATGAGGAAGCGGTTGACGATGAACCCGGGTCGATCCTTGGTCACCACGCTGGTCTTGCCGAGGGAGCCGAGGAATTCGATGCTCGCCTTGTGCGCCCAGTCCGCGGTGTGCCGGCCGTCGGCCACTTCCACGAGCTTCATCAGCGGTGCCGGGTTGCAGTAGTGCGTGCCTACGACCCGTTCGGGCAGTCGCGAACCGGAGGCGATGCCGGTGACAGACAGCGTCGAGGTATTGGTGTGGAAAAGCGTGTTGTCGGAGACGATGTCGTCGAGTCGAGCGAAGGTGTCCTTTTTCAGTTGCAGGTCCTCGAACACTGCCTCGACCACCACGTCGCAGGGCGCGAGGTCGGTCAGGTCGGTCGTGCCGACGAGCGCGTTCTTGGCGGCGTCACCGGCCTCGGTGGACAGTTTGCCGAGCTTGACGCTCTGGTCGAAGAAGCCGTGCACGGTGTCGATCCCGCGCTGGAGGTTCGCTTCGTTGATGTCGAAGAGGATCGTGCGGTGTCCGGCACGGGCCATCACGGTGGCGATCCCCGAGCCCATGGTGCCGGCCCCGAGGACGGCGACGGTCTTGTTCTCGTTGCTCACTGGTTGTCCTTCTCTCGGTGTCAGCGGACGCTCTGGCCACCGTCGATGACGATGACCTCGCCGGTGACGAAACTCGAGTCGCTGCCGGCGAGCAGCAGCAACCACGGGGTGATCTCGTCGGGCTCACCGAGTCGGCGAGCGGGGATGGCGCGCACGACCTTCTCCAGGGTGTGCGCGTCCTCACGCATCTCCGCGTTGAGGGCGGTGGCGAAGTAGCCGGGTGCGATGGCGTTGACCTGGATGTTCTGTCTCGACCATTCGATCGCCATGGCCCTGGTGAAGGCGATGACCCCGGCCTTCGACGCCGAATATGCGGCGTGGTTCGCCACACCCTGGAGCGCGAAGTTCGAGGCGATGTTGACGACCTTGCCGGACTGCTGGGCGAGGAAGTGCCGGCCGACCGCCCGGGTGGCGAGGAAGGTGCCACGCAAGTTGGTATCGACCACGCTGTCCCATTCCGCTGCGGATTGCTCCACCAGCGGCCGGGTGGCAACGATGCCCGAGTTGTTGACCAGGATGTCCACCCGTCCGAAGGTTTCGACGGTGGCCTCGACCATTCGTTCCACCGACGCCTCGTCGGTGATGTCGGTCGGGCACGCGAGTGCCTGTCCGCCGGATTCCTTCGCCTCGGCGACGAAGGCGTCGAGTTCGGTGCCGGTGCGGGCGGCGACGGTGACCGATGCGCCGGCGCCGACGAGGGCCTTCGCCATCGATCGGCCCAGCCCGCGTCCCGCACCGGTGACGATCGCTACCTTGTCTTCGAGTGATGTCATGCGAACTCCTTCATCGCGCGGATGGTCTCGCGGCCGATGAGCAGCCGCTGGATCTCGTTGGTTCCGTCGTAGATCTGGGTGACCTTGGCGTCGCGCAGGCACCGTTCCACGCCGAGTTCGGCCAGGTCGCCGTAGGGTCCGAGGATGCGGGCGGCCTCGACCGACGCCTGGAAGCCGAGGTCGGTGCAGGATTGCTTCATCACCCCGATCTGGCCCGCGGTGATGTGCGCATCGGTGTCGACCTGACGCGCGACCGCCTGGAGCAGCAGACGTCCCTGCAGGATTCGCCCGCGCAGGTCGGCGAGGGCGAAGGTGTGTTCGTCAGGCAGTCGGTGTCCGTGCAGCCGGGTCAGTGCGGACAGTGTGCGTGCATACGCGGCTCGGGCGAGGCCGACGCCCTGTGCCGCAGCGCTGATCCGGGATTTGACGACCGAGCTCATCACGACCGACCAGCCCTTGCCCTCCTGCCCGAGCAGGTTGCTGCGCGGGACGGCGACCTGGTCGAAGAACAGTTCGGCAGTGCTCGATCCGTGCATGCCCATCTTGTGGAAGGGCTGACCGTGACCGACACCGTCCCATCCCCCCTCCACCACGAATGCGGTGATGCCGTCGCGGCCCTTCGATCGGTCGACGGTGGCGAAGCAGATGATCACGTCGGCGCGGTCGCCGGTGGTGATGAACGTCTTCTGGCCGCTCAGCGACCAACCGTCGGTGGTCGGGGTCGCGGTGGTCGTCAGACTCGACACGTCGGATCCGGCGTCAGGTTCGGTGATCCCGAGCGAGCCGTAGCGCGTACCGTCGAGAAGACCGGGAATGTAGCGGTGCCGGAGCTCGTCGGTGCCGGCGAGAAGAATCGGGTACGCCGCGTGCATCTGGGTCATGAAGACCAGACTGGTAGCCGCGCATCCGGCGGTGATCTCCTCCATCGCCACCGCGTAGGCGACGTTGGTGTCGGCGGTACCTCCGAGGTGTCGCGGGAAGATCAGACCGCACAGGCCCGCCGCGGCGAGTGCCTGGACGCTGTTGTGGGCGAACTCGTGAGTGGCGTCGAGATGGGCTGCCCTCGGGGCGACCTCGTGGGCAACAACCTCGCGGGTGTGTGCCCGCACCGCGCGTTCGCGCTCGGTGAGCACAGCGTCTGCCGCCGGTTCGTCGAGCAAACCATGCAGCGCCAGGTATGCCTTGGGGTCCGTGTCGATCTCGAGTGGTTCGACGCTCATCGGTGTGCCTCCGGGTTGGCGAATTTCGCGGGTCGGCGTTCGAGGAATGCGCTGATGCCTTCGGTGGATTCCGCCCCGGCGACGGCCAGGGCCGCCAGTCCGGTCTCGATGGCCAACCCCGCATCGAGCGGGGCGTCCCGTCCGACTTCGAGGGCCTGCAGGATGGCGTGCACCGCGTGTGGACCCTGTGCGGCGATCTTCTCGGCGATCTCGCGCGCGGTGGGCAGAAGTGCCTCGGGTGTCACGGGCGGAATCGGCGTCAGACCGAGTGCATAGGCGCGGTCCGCATCGAGACGACTGCCGGTGAGCATCAGATGCGCCGCCACCCGCTGCCCCACTGCACGGGGCAGGCGTTGGGTGCCGCCGTAGCCCGGGATGAGGCCCAGTCCGGATTCGGGGAGCCCCAGTGACGCTTTCGTCGACAGGACCGGGAAGGTCGCGGCGAGGATCAACTCGAATCCACCCCCGAGGGCGAGACCGTTGACCGCGGCGATCACGGGAACCGACGCCGTTTCCAGGGCGCGGAAGATCTGCTGACCCGAAGACATGACGTCCCGTGCGCGGTCCGGCCCCATGCCCGCCAGTTCCTTGAGGTCGGCACCGGCGCTGAAGGCCTTCTCTCCGCTGCCGGTCAGGACGACGGCACGCACGGCCGGGTCGGCGGCCGCCGCTGTGACGGCGTCTCGGAGCGCGTGGAGAACGTCGGTGTTGAGCGCGTTGAACGCCTCGGGTCGGTTGATCGTCAGCGTCGTGACGGCGCCGGCGTAGTCGATGTCGAGAACGCTCACAATGCCACTCCTTCGGGTGCCATGGCCTGTACTGCTGCTCCGTCGGCCAGCAGATCGTTCACGTCGTCCGGGCTGTAACCGAGGTCGAGCAGTACCTCGCGGGTGTCGGCACCGAGATCCGGGAAACGTTCGTTGCGGGGTGCGACCGAGGCCAACCGGAAGGGGCTGTGCACCGTGACCAACTCCCCCGCCGAGCCGGGCACCGACATCAGTGCGCCACGCGCGACCACCTGGGGGTCCTTGACGACCTCGGACAGGGTCTGGACCGGCGACGCCGGCACGTCCGCCTCGCCGAGTAGTGTCAGCCATTCGGCTGCCGGCCTGGTCGCCAGGCGCGCGGCGACCAGTTCGGTGATGCGCTTGCGGTGCCGGCGGCGACCGGCGTTGTCGGCCAGTTCCGGATCTGCGGCCAGGTCGACGAGGCCGACGACGGAGCAGAAGCGCTGCCACATCGCGTCGTTTCCGATGGCGATCACGATGCTGCGGTCGGAGGCCTCGAAGGGCTGGTACACCGCGAGGACGGAGTCGGTGCCGCCGCTCGGGGCCGGTTCGGGTTCGCCGGCGTGATAGGCCGCGATGCGGGGGGCCATCAGCGCGAGGTCGGTGTCGAGGAGCGAGACGTCGATGATGTCGCCGCAGCCGGTGCGGACCTGGCGGACCACCGCGGCGTTGATCGCCAGTGCGGCGCACATTCCGGTCACCACGTCCGACAGGGCGGTCGACACGCGCTGGGGACTGCGGCCGGCTTCACCGGTCACCGACATCAGGCCCGAACGGGCCTGGGCGGCAAGGTCGTACCCGGGCAGGCTGCTGTCCGGGCCGGTGAGGCCGAATCCCGACATCGCGCAGTAGATCAGGCGCGGATTGCGCCGCAGCAGCGTTTCGCCGTCGATTCCCAGCCGAGTGAGCTTGGCCGGGTTCATGTTCTGCAGGAAGACATCGGCGGAGTCGAGCAGGCGCAGCAGCACGTCCCGGCCGGCCTGGCAGCGCACATCGAGCACCAAGGACTGCTTGTTCCTGTTCGCCGAGGCGAACCATGCCGAATCGCCGTCGACGAACGGTGGCCCCCACGAGCGGGCATCGTCCCCTTGACCGGGTCGCTCGACCTTGATGACCGTTGCGCCGAGATCGGCGAGGTACATCGCGGCAGTCGGGCCTGCATACGAGGTGGTCATGTCCACCACTTTCAGGCCGTGCAACGGACCGTGGTTCTGGACGTTCGTGGTCATCTGCGTCCTTCGAGACATCGTCGGTTGATGGGAGTCGCGGCCCGCCGCGCCTCGGTCGGCAGCGGCGGGCCACGAGGTCGTGCGGCGCTCACGGGAGGCGAGAGGCCGCGATCCCGCGCCGTCCGGTTGGGCCTTGGCCGGTGCGATGCCGAAGGGCGGTACGGCATCTCCTCGGGTGGCTCCCCGCGAGCGTGAGCGTCGATGTGGTCCAGGACACTCGGTTGCCGACTCGAACTGTAGTAGATAATTGACAGACTATGCAAGGTCAAACATTTAACACTCTTGGTTTCAGTCAGCAGACTGCGTCCGCAGTCGACGCAGGCCCCTCTCGACGGCTCTCCTGACGTGGGCCCGAAGAGCGGGAATCGAGACGGATTCGCCCACCCGGGGCGTCGAGCCCTCTCGCCTCGTGAACATCCGGGGTTGTGATACCGAGCACGCCAATGTCAGACTGTTTACCTAAAGGTAATTATCTTCGGGCCATGAGGGAGGGATGCATGAGAACGCAGGACGATGCCCCACCTGATCGCCGCCGCCTTCGTCGACGGACAGTTGTCCGACGCAGCGTTCACCAGCGAGCGCCTGACCGACCTACCCTCGGTCGTCGATCGCCTCAGCATGGTCGAACGGGCGGACCCGACGGAGCGAGCACCCGGGACCGTTGTCCCACCGCGCTCACCCTCACCCCCGCAGACGGAACCACTTGTCTGCCGACGCCGACGCACCCCGTTGTCACCCCGATGAACCCGATGAGCAACGACGAGGTATGGAGTTTCGACTCGATGGCCGGTCGGGCACTGTCCCCCGCGCAGACCGCGGCCCTGGGGGCGCTCTTGTCGCGTCTTCCCGAGCTGGCCACACTCGATGAAATAGCAACCATTTCCGCGAGTTCAAACCGCGTTAGCACCTTGACACAGGTCACATTCGCAGCTGTAATGTCATACAGATCAAATGTCAGGTTTTTGGCCACCTGTAAGTGAAGGGCTCAGTGACGAACCCATGAAACCGATGGCGTCAGTAGTAGGAATCGGTGCTCTGCCGGTCGGCAAGCACCTCGACAAACTCGAACACGAGATGATGGCCCAGGCGCTCGTGGAAGCGATCGCCGATGCCGGCCTGTCGAAGAAGGACATCGATGCGCTGATCTTCTCGACCCCGCGCCCCTATGCCGAGCAGCGCTACTTTGGCACCTTCATGGCCGGATACCTCGAGATGGCGGTCGGCGACATCCTGATGGAGGTGCTCGGCAACGGACTCACCGGCTCGATCGCCTTCGACGTCGCACTCGAGCGTGTCGCCTCGGGCAAGGCGAAGGTCGCCGTCGCACTCGGCGTCAACAAGGAACTCCACATACCCACCGGCGAGCACATGACCTGGTCCATGCGGGCCGTCGGAGATGTGGACTTCCACGTCCCGTTCGGGGTCACCCCGATCGCCTGGTACGCCTTCAACGCCGTGCGCTACATGCACGAATACGGACTGACGCGCGAACAGCTCGCCGCCATCCCGGTCAAGAACCGGTTCCACGCCTCGATGAACCCGATCGCGCAGATGCGCAAGCCGATCACCATCGACGACGTCATCAACGCCCGGGACATCGTCAAGCCCCTCGGCCTGCTCGACGTACCCCCGCGATCCGACGGCGCCGTGGCAATCGTGATCGCTCACCCGGACATCGCCCACTCGCTCGGCACCCGCCACGTCGACGTGGTCTCCCGCGGATTCCACCACGAAGGCATTCATCAGGTCTCAAGCCGGCCGCGCCCCCTCACCTGGTTCGAATCCGCCGAGATCGCCTCCGGCAAGGCCTATGAGGGAGCCGGAATCTCGGCCTCCGACCTCGACTTCGCCGAGATCTACGCTCCCTGTTCCATCGTCGAGCTGATCTTGAGCGAATCCATCGGCCTGTTTCCGAAGGGCACCGGTGGCGCCGCCGCCGCCGCCGGCGCCACCACCATCGGCGGCGAGATCCCGATCTCGCCCTCGGGTGGCTGCGGCAGCCGGGGGCACCCGCCGCACGTCACCCCGCTCTACAACGTCTACGAGGCGGTGCAGCAGTTGCGCGGCGAGGCGGGGGAACGCCAGATTGCCGGCGCTCGAATCGGTTCGGTCACCGGCGAACTCGGCGACTACAACGCCACGATGATGCACATCCTCGCCGGCCAAGGCGCCTGAACGGAGGTACGAGAAATGACGAGTGACACGACCCAGGAACTTGCCTACCCGCCCCGAGTCACCCCGTTCACCGAGCCCTTCTGGAACGGACTCGACGAAGGGGTGCTCCGCACGTCCCGGTGCCGCGGATGCTCCCACATGACCTTCCCGCCCAAGCCGATCTGTCCCGAATGCTGGCAGTCCGATCTCGAGTGGGTCGACCTGAGCGGGCGCGGTACCTTGTACAGCTACACCGAGGTCTCCGCCGCACCGGCCACCTTCGCCGACGAGGCGCCCTACGTACTGTGCCTCGTCGACCTCGACGAGGGGGTCCGCTGCCTGAGCCGGATCAACGCCCAGTGGGATCAGCT
This sequence comes from Rhodococcus sp. 14C212, assembly GCF_011058195.1. Lineage (NCBI taxonomy): Bacteria > Bacillati > Actinomycetota > Actinomycetes > Mycobacteriales > Nocardiaceae > Rhodococcus > Rhodococcus sp. 14C212. Next base: position 23,000 of record NZ_JAALEH010000053.1, read on the forward strand.
GCGCCCCGACCAGCGAGTGAAGGTCACGATCCGCGACTCGACCCCGGTGCGACTGTTCGACTTCGAGATCGACTCGTCAGAGGAGGACCAATGAGCACGTCGACCGGTGACGTTGCCGAGGTGTTGGCCGGCCACGCGGTGAGCCAGAGCTTCGCCGACCTCGACGACGCGACGGTCGAAGCGGCGCTCGAAGTCCTCTTCGACACCCTCGCGTGCGCGCTCGGTGGTCTGCACTCGCCCGGCGTTCCGGAAGCCCGCACCGCGCTGTCCGTGTGGGGCTCGGGCGCGGTCACCATCTGGGGAACCACCGACACCGCGCCGGGTCCGTTCGCTGCAGTGGCCAACGGCGGTGCGTTGCACGCCCTCGACTACGACGACACCGACGACGAGGTCCCGCTGCACGCCGCCAGTGTTGTGCTCCCGGCGCTGCTCGCGGACCTCGAGGAGAACCGCCCGGACTGTGGCGGCCACGAATTCCTCACCGCACTCGTCGTCGGCCTCGACGGTGCGATGCGGGTGGGCCGCGCCGGTGGCCCCAAGGGCAGCCGGGGCTGGAACTACAGCGTGGTCAGCGGCGGAATGGGCGCCGCCCTGGCGATCGCCCGACTGCGCCGGTGGAATGTCGACCAAGCGGTGAGCCTGCTCGGCCATCAGCTCGCCCAGACAGCCGGAAGCCTGCAGTCGATCATCGACGGCACGCTGGCCAAGCGCTTCCAGCCCGCGGTCGTCGCCAAGAATGTCCTGTTCGGTGCCGCACTGACCGGCGCCGGAATCGACGGACCGCGCAACGTCTTCGACGGACGGGCCGGGTTCGTCAATCTCTACCAGGACGGCAAGTTCGACCGCGACGTGCTGCTCGAAGGCGCCGATCGCGCGGCCTACCTCACCGATCTGAGCCTCAAGCCCTACCCCGCCTGCCGCTTCACCCATGCCCCCATCGACCTGACACTGCAGATCCGTGATGCCGGCATCACCCCGCAGTCCGTCGAGCACATCACGTTCGAGACGAGCGGGCAGGCCTTCAACATGGTGGGGCGGACCTACGACCCCGCCACCGCCAACATCGTCGACGCCCAGTTCTGCATCGCCTACACCGCCAGCGTCGCGCTGCATCGCGGCGCCGTCCTCATCGGCGACTTCGCCGACGGGGCACTGCGCGACCCCGCCGTCGCCGGATTCGCCGCCGACAAGATCACCGTCCAGCCGACCGACGACGTCGACTTCCTGGCCATGGCGCCGGTGACGGCCCACGTGCGCCTCACCGACGGCACCGAACGCACCTTCGTCGGCAAGATCGTCTCCGGGAGCCCGCAGCACCGCCTCACTCCCGAGCAACTCAAAGCCAAGGCCGACGACTGCGTCCAGCACGGCGGGGCGGCGGTGACCGCCGACGAGCTCTGGAACACCGTCCACGCACTCGCCAAGGACGAGCCGGTGACTCGCCTGCTCGAACTCCTCGCACGGCCATCGAAAGGACCGGGTTCCCGATGAACAACCCCACACCCTTGCCCGGCGGTGTCCTCGGCGACATCAAGGTTGTCGAACTCTGCCATCTCATCGCCGGACCGTACTGCGGAATGCTGTTGGCCGACGAAGGCGCAGACGTGATCAAGGTCGAACCACCCCAGGGCGAGCTCACCCGCAGTCGCGAGCCGATTCGCACGACCGAGCAGGGCGCCATGTCGGGATACTTCGCCTCGCTCAACCGCCGCAAGCGCAGCATCACACTCGACCTCAAGAACGAATCCGGCTCGGAACTGCTGCACCGACTCCTGTCCGATGCGGACGTCTTCATCACGAACATGCGCGGCGCAGCGCTGGGCCGTCTCGGGATTCACCCGGCGGAACTCCAGCAGCGCTACCCCAAGCTCATCATCGTCAGCATGAGCGGATTCGGCCTGTTCGATGCCGGTGTCGATGCCAACCGCGCAGGCCTGGCCATGGTTGCCGAAGCGCTCTCCGGGACCACCGGCCTCACCCGCGATCGCGAGGGACGGCCGACGTGGTGTGGATTCGCCCTCGGCGACATCGTCACCGGCATGACCGCGCATTCGTCCGTGCTGCTCGGTCTGCGCGAGCGTGAGCGCACCGGCCGCGGCCGCCTGCTGGACCTGTCGCTGACCGAGTCCACCCTCCCGCTGGCCACCGTGGCCCTTGCCCGAGTGCAGTCCAGCGACGCCAACCTGTCGAAGGTCGCCGGCGCGAACGACTTCCACGGCGTCCCGTACGGCACCTTCGCCGCGTCCGACGGCTACTACAACATCGGCGTCAACCGCGACGACTTCTGGGTCAGGCTGTGCCGTGCGATGGGACGCCCCGACCTCGTCGACGACCCGCGCTACGCGACCTACGTCGAGCGTGCCAGTCGGCAGCGGGAAGTCGAGGAGCTGCTCGAGGCGTGGAGTACACAGCTGACCCGCCAACAGGTCGTCGACGCGCTGACCGAGGTCGACGTACCCGTCGCGCCGGTGCTGACCATGGCCGAAGTGCTCGACAACGAGCACTTCGCCGCCCGCGGCACCTTCGTCGAGGTCGACGACGCCATCGGCGGAACACTGCTCCAGCCCGGTGACCCCACCGGATTCGCCGTGCGGACACCGGCCCGGGTGCCGCGGCTGGGCGAACACCGCGATTCCATCCTCGCCGAGATCGGCATGACCGATTCACAGATCGAAGCGCTGGCAGACGGCGGGGCATTCGGCCCGACGCGACACGTCAGCGCGACCGCATGAGCACGACCACGAATTGGATCCTGAAAGGTGAACCAAACCATGACTACTAGCAACGAAACCGGCGCGGAGCGCGCGACGCTGGACGATGTGCTCCAGGCCGCCAAGGCGGTGACTTCCCGCTTCGGTAACGAGTACTACCGGGAGGTCGACGAAAAGGACGCCTTCCCCGAAGAGTTCGCGAAGGCAGCGGAGAAGGCCGGCCTGCACTCCGTCATGATTCCCGAGGAATACGGCGGCTGGGGTCTGGGCGTGACCGAGGCTTCGGTCATCACCGAGGAGATCAACCGCTCCGGCGGCGCCGGCGCTGCCATCCATGCCGCGATGTTCGCGATGGGAATCGTCGTCAACCACGGGTCGGATGCGCTGAAGAAGAAGTGGCTTCCCCGCATCACCAGTGGCGAGCTCCGCCTGACCACCTTCGCCCTCACCGAGCCGAACGCCGGTACCGACACCTCCAAGCTGGCCACCACCGCGACCCTCGATGGCGACGAGTGGGTCTTCAACGGCCAGAAGGTGTTCATCTCGCGTGCTGCGTACACCGATCTGATGGTGATCATGGCCCGCACCAGCCCGTCGCCGGACCCGAAGAAGCCGGGCCTGGGCATCTCCTGCTTCCTGATCGACATCCGCGATGTCGATCCCGCGCGCCTCGGTATGCGCAAGATCCCCCTGATGTTCAACCACCACACCTACGAGCTGTTCATCGACAACCTCCGGGTGCCGGCCGACTCGCTCATCGGTGAGGAGGGCAAGGGCTTCAAGTACCTGTTCGACGGTCTCAACGCCGAGCGCATCGTCATCGCCGCCGAATGCATCGGCGACGGCAAGTGGTTCATCGAGCGCGCCGTGAACTACGCCAACGAGCGTGTCCTGTTCGGTAAGCCGATCGGCGCCAACCAGGCCATCCAGCACCCCATCGCCAAGGGCTACGCCCACCTCGAGGCAGCCGACGCGATGCGCTGGAAGGCCGCGGCCGCCTACGACGCCGGCGCCGAGAACGCGCCCGCACTCGCCAATATCGCCAAGTACCTCGCCGCGGAGGCCTCGTGGGATCTGGCCCAGACGTGCATGCAGACCCACGGCGGTTTCGGCCTGGCAAAGGAATACGACATCGAACGCAAGTTCCGGGACAACCGCGTGTTCCAGGTGGCGCCGGTCTCGCCGAACATGGTGCTCAACTACCTCAGCCACAAGGTGCTGGGGATGCCGAAGTCGTACTGAGGCGGCCGACATGGAACCTCTCTACTTCGAGGACTACCACGACGGTCAGCGGATCGACACACCGCGACGGACGGTCACCGACTACGACATCTCGTCGTTCGTCAACCTGTGCGGGTTCCTGACCCCGACATTCATCGATCTCGAATACGTCAGCCGACCGGAACACTACTCCGGCCGCATCGCACCCGGTCTGCTCACCCTCTCGCTCGCCGAAGGTCTCGTTCTCTTCGCGGGTGTGACACGCGGAACCGGACTCGCGCTCCTCGAGCTGACGCCCACGTGGAAGGCACCGGTGTATGCCGGCGACACCATCCAGACCCAGATCAACTTCGTCTCCAAGCGACTGACCTCACGCGGTGACCGAGGCGTCGTCAAGACGGAGAACGTGGTCGTCAACTCCAAGGGCGAGACGGTGGCGACGTATGCGTCCGCCCGCATGATCAAGAGCAAGACATTCGGATCGACACCTGGGGAGGGGAACTGATGGGTAACGCAACGAAGCCCGCCTTCTACTACGAAGACTTCGACATCGGTGACACCTTCACTACCCCCGGTCGGACGGTCGGCCTCGCCGAGGTCGCGACGTTCGCGGGGCTCTCCGGTGACTACAACCCGATTCACACGGACGACGTGTTCGCCAAGAAGAGCCAGTTCGGTGAGCGCATCGCACACGGCGTGCTGGGAATGAGCATCGTGACCGGCCTCGTCACGCGGTTGGGCGTCTTCGAGGCCAGCACCATCGCACTGCTGGGCATCGAGGACTGGCGGTTCAAGGGACCGGTCTTCGATGGCGACACGATCCATGTCGAGGTTCTCATCGAGGACAAGAAGGTTACCAGCGACGGCAAGCGGGGTATACTCCGCCGCCGGTACAAGCTGATCAACCAACGCGACGAGGTCGTGCAGGAAGGTGTCATGCCACTGCTGGTCCACCTGCGGCCCGAGTGACATGAATCCGATGACCGCTGGGCCTGGGGCCGCCACCGAACGCCGGTGGGACTACTCGAATTCGGTTGCTTCACAGATTGATCGGGTGTGTGCTGCGGGCGTCGAGATCGCCGTGAGTGTCTGGGACCCCCCGGTCGACACGACCGGCCCCGATGTCGTACTCGTTCACGGCGGTGCCGCTCAGCGTCAGTGGTGGGACCATCTCGCTCCGCTCCTGAAGGGAGCGGGGCGGGTGGTCGCGCTCGACCTGTCGGGTCACGGCGAAAGCCACCATCGCGAGCAGTACACCCTCGACACCTGGTCCCACGAGGTCCTCGAGATCGCGCAACACTTCTGCGCGGATCCTCCAGTTCTGGTGGGGCACAGCATGGGTGGGATCGTCTCAGTCAATGCCGCCCAGTCGCATCCGGATGAATTCGCCGCGGTATTGGCACTCGACAGCCCACTTCGACGGATGACCACCTCACACGTGGAGCGACGCAACAAGATCGCGTCGCGACCGGTTCGCTCGTTCGCGTCACGCGCCGAGGCGCTGAGCGGATACAAGACGTTCCCGCCGGTGACGGACGCACCCGCCGAGGTGATCGACCACATCGCACGGGCTGCCTACCGCCGCGTCGACGACCGGTGGGCACTCAAATACGACCCCCGCATCTACCTACGCCCCCAGATCGACGATGACTTCGTGCAAGCCGCACGAATACCCACCTGGTGGGTGCAGGCGGAGCACGGGTTCGTCGACGAGACGATGGCGCAACGGATTCGAGAGTCGATCGGCCCTGCCGGCGTTCTCCTCGAGGCTCCCGCCGCGAGTCACCACATGATCCTCGAACAGCCGCTGGCCACGGCGTGGATCATCAGCCTTTTTATTCAGCAACTCCGACGCTTCCCCGCATGACCGCGCCGCCGACCGCCGTCGACGCAACTCCACGTCGCGGCTGGAGGTTGCGTCTCGCGACCCCGTGGTTCCTCCGGTTGATGGCGGTGACGTTCATCGCCCAATTCGTCAGCTCCGCCATCCGACCGCTGATCACCTATGAAAGCCTGGCCGCGGGCGCCGGAGCGGTGCAGGTCGGGTTCATCACCGCAGCCTTCTCGGTGCTGGCGCTCTTTGCGGCCATCCCCTTCGGCAAAGCGGTCGACCGTCGAGGAGAAACCGGGTTCCTCGTTCTCGGCGGGCTCCTGGTCTGCTCGACGCTGATCTCCCTGCTCGCACCGGCAAACTTGCTCCTGCTCGGTGTCAGCAGCGCGGTCCTCGGCCTCGGCCATCTCATCCTCGTCGTCGCATCGCAGACGCTGATCGCCAAGGGAAGTCACCCCGACCGGCGGGAGACCAGATTCGCGACGCTGACAACTGTCAACGCCGTAGCTCAGATCGTCGCACCTGCCATGACCGGATTTCTGGTCGGGACGGTGGCCACCAGCCACGGGGCGCTGGCCACCCACGTCCCGAACAGTCATATTGTGGTCATCATCACTGCCGGTCTCGCCGCTGTCGCGACTTTCACCGCGATCAGCCTCAGGCTATGGCCCGGGACCCTGGGGAATCGCTCGTCGCCACAGGCCCCGGCCGGGAGAGGCAGCTTCATGGCGGTGATGCGCGTGCCCGCCGTGCCGGCGGCAATGCTCGCCAGCCTCACCGTCCTCACCGCGATCGACCTGGTAGGTGCCTATCTTCCGGTCTTCGGGCAACAGCACGGTCTTTCCGCACGCACCGTGGGGCTTCTGCTGGCCACCGAGGGAATCGCGGCCATGGTGGTGCGGATCGGGATGCTTCGGATGATCGCCCGTTTCACCCGGCGGCGGCTCCTGGTCGGCAGCATGGCCCTGGCGGCGGCCGGACTGGCAGTCCTTCCCGTGCTCGGGCTCCTCGACCGACCCGAGCCTGCGCTCTTCTGTCTCATGGTTCTGGTCGGGCTGGGGCTCGGGATCGGTCAGCCGGCAACGATGGCATGGGTGGCGGCTCAAACCCCGGTCAACCTCCGAGGTACGGCGGTCAGTATTCGACTCAGCGGCAACCGCCTCGGCCAGATCGTGGTTCCCATCTCGGCGGGCGGTCTCGCCGGTGGCCTTGGCCTCGCCGCTGCCTTCTGGTTTCCCGCGGTGTTGTTGCTCGTCTCGGCAGTGTTGGTCTTCCGGGCACCCGCGGAGCGGGTGCTGGAGGCCGAACAGGAAGAACAGTGGTCCTCAACCGAGAACGAATAGTAAAATGTCAGTCTAATTGCATGTTGGCCACCGATAGCGGGAGCTGTAAATGTCAAATACTATTTTCGATCGGGGTTCCCCCCAACCGCCGATTCTCGGGCAGAAGGTCCTGCGCCCACGTCAGCAGGTCGAGGACGCACTGCGCAAGGCCGTTCTCGACGGCCAGCTCCGCACCGGGGACCGACTGCCCTCCGAAACGGAGCTGGCCCGCCAGTTCAGCGTCAGCCGACCCACCATCCGCGAAGCGCTCTCCGCCCTGGAATCCCAGGGTCTGATCCGCAAGGTCCCCGGCGCCGGCGGCGGCAGTTTCGTCCAAGCCGTCGACCACACCGCCCTCGGTGAGCTCGTGCAGGAATCGATGCACAACCTGCTGCGCCTGGGCGGCGTCGACATCGACGAGATCGCCATGGTCCGCCAGTACCTCGAGGTCCCCTCGGCGAAACTCGCCGCCCAGAACCGCACCGAGCAGGACCTCGAGGACCTGCACGTCCTCCTCACCGAGCAGAAGAACCGCACCGTCGACGACCCGATGATCGCCGAACTCGACGCCCAGTTCCACATCACCATCGCCCGCATGTCCGGCAACCGCATCCTGGCCTCGCTCGTCTACGCCCTGCACCGCGAATCCGAACCCGTCGGCTACCTCGACCTGTCCCCCGACCTCGGCCGCGACACCTTCGCCCAGCACCAACGCATCGTCAAGGCCATCGCCGACCAGGACCCCGACGCCGCCGAACACGCCATCACCGAACACCTGGCCTACCTCCGCGCCCACATCCGCAACCACCTCGACGCGCGCACGGTCGTGCCCGTGTAGCGCAGCGCCGGACAGCTTCCGCCACCAGAAATCACCGATGCCGGCAGTGCCTGTCGGCAGTCTTCGGCGACCGCTGTGACGGCCCCGTCCATGCCCCTTCACTCGTCCATGAACGGCAGAACTTTTACAGAGAGAGCTATTGACTTACATTCGATGTGATGTCAGTCTCATAGTGTGCGAGACGGTCACATATTCGTCCGACCCTCTTCCCGATGTCCCCATCGGCGGCGCCACTCGGCACCGTCATGAATGACGACAAGTAGGAATCGAAAGATGCCGAACGCAAGCACGACCGTGGCAGAACGCCCGGTCCGCCCCAAGATCGAATTCCAGCGGCTGGGTAAGCGTTTCCACCGCAAGAGCCAGAGCGTCACCGTGATGGAGGGCCTGGACCTGACCATCAACGAAGGTGAGTTCGTCTGTGTCGTCGGCCCGAGTGGCTGCGGCAAGTCGACCTTGCTCAACATGTCCGCCGGGCTGATGCGTCCGTCCGCCGGCACGGTTCTGTACGACGGAAAGCCGGTGCCGGAACCCAACACCAAGGTCGGCTACGTCACGCAGAAAGACAACCTCATGCCGTGGCGGACGGTGACGGCCAACATCGCGTTGCCGCTCCAGATTCGCCGAATGGACAAAGGCGCCATCCGGAAACGAGTCGACGAGATGATCGAACTCGTCGGTCTCGTCGGGTTCGAGAAGGCATACCCCGGAGAACTGTCCGGCGGCATGCGCAAGCGGGTGACCCTCGCACGCACCTTGGCCCACGAGCCGGAGGTCATCTTCGCCGACGAACCGTTCGGAGCCCTGGACGCACAGCTGCGCGGGATCATGCAGCAGGAACTGCTCCGCATCTGGGCCGCCTCCAACAGCACGGTCGTGTTCATCACGCACGACATTTCCGAGGCGGTGGCACTGGGGGATCGAGTCGTCGTGCTCTCCGCGCGACCGTCCCGCGTCAAGGTCGACGTGCCGATCGACCTTCCCCGACCGCGAGATCTGTCCAGGATCCGCTTCGACCCCCGATTCAACGAGCTGAACGAATACCTGTGGTCCGTGCTCGCCGAGGACCTGAACGAAGGTGACGAGGTATGAAAAACATTGCCGAGATCGACGCCGGCCTCGCCCCCCGCTCCCACGCAGCGACGCCCCCCGTGGAGCGGACACCTCCCAGCGAAACCGTATGGCTCGACGAGCCGAGGTCCGGCGGAAGCCGATGGAAGAAGGCCGCCATCACTCACTTGGGGCGCCTCGCGATCATCGTGGCCACCCTCGGGCTCTGGGAGTTCATCTCCGGGCGATGGGTCGACGAATTCTGGATCTCCAAGCCCTCGGCCGTCTGGGATGTGCTCTGGGGCTGGATCTCGTCCGGCGACATCCTGATCCACCTGCAGGCAACAGTGACCGAGATGGCCCTCGGTCTCTTCTTCGGTGCGATCGGTGGTATCGCGGTCGGATTCGTGTTGGGACGTGTGGAATGGCTTGCCCACCTCCTCGACCCGCTCGTCAATGCCGTCTACTCGCTGCCCAAGGTCGCCCTGGCCCCGCTGTTCATCCTGTGGTTCGGCGTCGACCTTCTGTCCAAGGTTGTTCTGACCGCGGTCGTATGCTTCTTCCTCGTCTTCTACAACACCTACGCCGGCGTCCGGGATGTCGACAAGGACCTCGTCGACGTGGTGCGGGTCATGGGTGGCTCGCGGAGCGATCTGCTTCTGAAGGTCGTTCTGCCCAGCGCAGCGACATGGATCTACACCGGCCTGCGATTGGCGGTGCCCTACGCACTGATCGGAGCCGTCGTCGGTGAGATCGTCGCGTCGAACAAGGGCCTGGGCTTCCTGTTGGCACGTGCCGCCGGCACGTTCAACACCTCCGCAACCTTCGCAGCCCTGTTCATTCTCATGCTCATCGGCACCCTGCTGAACTATCTGGTCGACCTGTCGGAGAAGCGCACCGGCCGTCGCACCAGCTGAGTCGACCCGGGCGGACCTGTCCCCGGGAGGCAGGTCCGCCGGCTCGACCACCCCATGTCGAACCCGACCCCGTCGATGCCCCGCAGGCTCGCGCAACTTTTCGATTCCCCTTGCAGCACCAGCGATCTCCATTACCGGCGTCACCGCGCCCCTGATCGAAGGAAACGTCATGAACAAGAGCCGTGTGCGCAATGCTGTGCTAGCCGGAGCAGCATCGGCGATGCTGCTCGCCGGGTGCGCCGGCAGCGGCGGGAGCAACTCGGCCGCTTCCGGTGCCGCTGCATCCGGAACGTGCCAAGGGGAGAGCGTCAAGGTCGCCAAGCCCTCTCCCAGCTTCGTGTATCTCCCGTTCTACGTCGCCGAAGGCGGGGGCTTTTTCGAGGAGGAAGGCCTCGTCCCCGAAACCGTCGAGGTCCACACCGGTGCGGGGATCGTCGCCGCGGCAGTCAGTGGAAGCGTGGACGTAGCCCTCGTCACGGCAGGTGAGGTCTTCGTCGCCGCGGAAGAAGGCGCGCCGGTGCAGGCATTCGCGCAGGTCTCGAACATGGCCACCAATGTGGTCATCAAGCAGAGAGTCCTCGACGAACTGGGTCTCACCACGGACTCGCCCGACGACGCCAAACTCGCCGCCCTCAAGGGCCTCCGCATCGGCGTGACCGGCAGCGGCAGCGGCACCGATCAGGTCATACGCTATCTCGCCACGGCAGGAGGGTTGGATCCGGACAAGGACATGGAGATCATCGCCACCGGCGGATCCGGCAACAGCGTCTCCGGTTTCTCCGGTGACCGATTCGACGCGATCGCCATCTCCTCGCCGCAATCGAACATCGCGATCCAGCAAGGTTCCGGCGCCTACCTGTTCAACATCGCCAACGGCGACTACGAACCGCTCGCGAACAACCTCTACATCACCGGTATGGCGTCCACGCGGACGATCGCACAGAAGACCAACGTGCTGGAGTGCTTCACCACGGCACTCGCGCACGCCCAGCAGGTCATCGAGAATGATCCCGAGAAAGCGGCCGAGCTGGCCCAGCCGTACATGGGTGACATCGACCCGGCGATGTACGCCGAGGCGTTCGAGGCGAACATCAACGCGTGGCCTACAACCCCCGCCGTGGACCCGGACGCAGCGAAAGCCGCTCTGAACTTCCAGAACCAGTTCCTCGGAGGCACGATCAGCGAAGAGGTTCTTGTCGACGCCATAAACACCGACATCGCAAGTTCGGCAACAGCTGAATAGCCGCCACGCGCTGTCGTCCGGTGAGGCCACCGCTACTCCCGACCTTCACCTCGGGGCGTAGTGGTGACCTCACTACTTCGTTGAGGTCCGAATCACGCGCGTCCTGATCTACCCCGACCCGGGAGAATCGCGCTGTCGCCGCACCGAGGAGATCCCATTCAGGAACCGTCCGAGTCCACCCCGCGATACGCGGCGGTAAACTGTCAGTCTACGACGGTCCCGGTCACGGACTCCTGGAGGCTTGGTGTCAAACAGTATTGCGAGTGAAAACGGTCAAACCCGGTCGCCGATTCTAGGCCGGAAGGTCCTGCGTCCACGTCAGCAGGTCGAGGACGCACTGCGCAAGGCCGTTCTCGACGGCCAGCTCCGCACCGGGGACCGACTGCCCTCCGAAACGGAGCTGGCCCGCCAGTTCAGCGTCAGCCGACCCACCATCCGCGAAGCGCTCTCCGCCCTGGAATCCCAGGGTCTGATCCGCAAGGTCCCCGGCGCCGGCGGCGGCAGTTTCGTCCAAGCCGTCGACCACACCGCCCTCGGTGAGCTCGTGCAGGAATCGATGCACAACCTGCTGCGCCTGGGCGGCGTCGACATCGACGAGATCGCCATGGTCCGCCAGTACCTCGAGGTCCCCTCGGCGAAACTCGCCGCCCAGAACCGCACCGAGCAGGACCTCGAGGACCTGCACGTCCTCCTCACCGAGCAGAAGAACCGCACCGTCGACGACCCGATGATCGCCGAACTCGACGCCCAGTTCCACATCACCATCGCCCGCATGTCCGGCAACCGCATCCTGGCCTCGCTCGTCTACGCCCTGCACCGCGAATCCGAACCCGTCGGCTACCTCGACCTGTCCCCCGACCTCGGCCGCGACACCTTCGCCCAGCACCAACGCATCGTCAAGGCCATCGCCGACCAGGACCCCGACGCCGCCGAACACGCCATCACCGAACACCTGGCCTACCTCCGCGCCCACATCCGCAACCACCTCGCGCAACTGTGAGGAAGGTCGCTGTAACCATGCATGTCGTTCGATAATCGAACTTCCGAGCGGGCTGAAACCGGGCCTCGTGATTGAGCAACAGAAGCTGAAGCCGTCCTTAGAACTTCAGAACCGGTTTCTCAGCGACATGCTGGACCCGAAGGTTCTGAATCGGCGATGGACCGAGATCGCTGACTACGCGTCGGCCTGTTATCAGATCGGTGGGCACTATCCCGAGCGGCTGGCGCCCGCGAACCGAACGAAAAGGAGACATCGCCGTGAGGGTAGACGCCCGACTCGACGTGGATACGCTCAGCAAGATCGGGCGTACCGCGTCCCGCCTCGAACGTGAAGGTTACGCCGGCTTGTGGACCTCGGAGACGAGTCACGATCCGTTTTTGCCCCTCACCGTTGCAGCTGAGCATACCGATCATGTACAGCTGGGATGCGCGATCGCTGTGGCACTTGCCCGGAATCCGATGACAATTGCGAACGTTACCCACGACTTGCAGACCTACTCCGGGGGCCGCTTCGTACTTGGTCTCGGGACCCAAGTCAGATCTCATATCGAGCGCAGGTTCTCGATGCCATGGTCCGAACCGGCAGCCAGGTTCGAGGAGTTCATTGCTGCAGTACGAGCGATTTTGACCGCCTGGGAAACCGGAGAGCCGCTCTCGTTCGAGGGCAAGTTCTACAGACATACGTTGATGACCCCGATGTTCCGTCCCGCACCTCACGGACACGGCCTTCCGCCGATTATCATGGCCGGCGTAGGCGAGCGGATGCTCGAGACTGCCGGGCGCATCGCGGACGGCGTCCTCGTCCATGCGTTCTCTACGCCGCACCATCTCCGGACCGTCGTACTTCCCGCACTGCAGCGCGGCTTCGACTCGTGCGCCACAGTTCGGGCCGACTTTGAGGTGAGCTGCCGCGGCTTCCTGGTAACCGGCCGCGATGAGTCCGAGCTCGAACAGGCGCGAGAGGCGGTTCGGGCACGAATCGCGTTCTACGCCAGCACCCCCGCGTACCGACCGGTGCTCGACTCCCATGGCTGGAGTTCGATCGGGGACCGGCTGACGGCCCTATCTCGGTCTGAAGACGAGGACCGGTGGGCAAGGATGAGCGCGCTTGTCGAAGACGAGATGCTCGAAACCTTCGCAGTCGTTGCAGAGCCGGAACGCGCCGCGGCCGAGATCGCACGGCGATACGACGGTCTTGTGGACCGCTATTGGTATTACACGCCCCATGCTTATCCGGTTAGATCAGGTAGCCTGGGCAAATGCCGCGTCCCGACTTCCCGCGCACGATCGTGGAGTTCCAGCGGCGCTTCCCTGATGATGACGCCTGTATGGAGTACCTGTTCGCGTCGCG
>NZ_JAALEH010000054.1:0-36140 GCF_011058195.1 Rhodococcus sp. 14C212
TTGCATGTGTTAAGCACGCCGCCAGCGTTCGTCCTGAGCCAGGATCAAACTCTCCGTTGAAGACTCACAATCACACCCCGAAGGGCCGATCAGTCATAGACATCGAGCCAAATCACCAGCAAAAAAAACTCAAACTAGCACAACACTGACCACCACAGACGGAAGAATGCGGCAGCCAGCAACGATCATCTCGCGACGCCTCATCGGCTTGACACCATGGTCGGCGTCTGATCTGATCGCACCAAACAAAATATTTGGCACTGACATTCATCGGCACACTGTTGAGTTCTCAAAGAACACGCGCACACCAGCGCTCCGCACTTTCAGTGCTTCACTCCGGGGCAACCGTTCCAACCTAACATCGGGGGCTTTCGGAATCAAAATCCGCAGCCGATCCGATCTCAGGAGCGATTGGAAACCCTACCAGAAGGCTTTCAATCGGGCTATTCAGGCGCCTGCGTCCAACCTCGTTGTCCCGAGCCCCTGCGGGCCGGGTCGGTGTCCGTGTCGCTCTGACCTGGAATAAGTTACGTGATCATCCGACCCACGCCAAATCGCCAGGTCAGGACGGCTGTTTGCCCGCGAGGACGGCTGTTTCCGCGACGCGGAACCATCGCCTGTGCTGCTGCGTCTCACTGTGCGAGGCGTCCGCCTCGTGACAGTCCCCGCGCGGACCGTTGCCGGTGCTCGCGTTGCGTGGGCACCGTCGTTGCCGTTCCGCCTCGCGCGTCCCCGATCACGTCAGGCATAGGAGACCCATGAGTGGCTTTCCCACGGAGATCGTCGAACCGGCCCGGGTGGACGGGCCCGACGCGGGGTCCGCCGCGGCAGCGACGTGCGCGGCGGCCTGCGACGACTTCCTCGCCGCACTCGACGAGCTCCTCCTCGGGATCGGCGAACGTGAGTCCGGCGACTGTGCGTGGGACGTCGCACCGAGCGTGGCCCGCCGGATCGAGGCCGTGGTCCGGATGAGGGCCATGTTCGAGTCGATCGTGTCCCCCGAGGCCCACGTCTCGCTCTTTCGGCGGACGTGATCATTGCATCTCGCGTCGCGGCACGGGCCGCCCGAATTCTCGAGTAACGTGCTCCGTGAGCAAAGCGAGAAAGGGTGCCGTGACGTCGACCGGGAACATGGTGGGTTTGTTCGCCGGTATCGGCGGACTCGAGCGCGGTCTGGCCGAGCACGGCTGGCGCACCGAACTGCTCTGCGAGATCGACGCCGGAGCCCAGGCCGTGCTCCGCGCCCGCTTCGCCGACGTACCTCTGCACACCGACGTCACCCGCCTCCGTTCCCTGCCTCAGGCAACCGAGATCGTCACCGCGGGCTTTCCGTGCCAGGACCTGTCGCAGGCCGGCCGGACCGCCGGAATCACCGGCTCCCGGTCGGGCCTCGTCGACGAGGTGTTCCGGTTGGTGCGACGCAAGCAGGGCCCGCGATGGCTGCTCATCGAGAACGTCCCCTTCATGCTGCAACTCGGACGCGGCGCCGCGATGCGTCACATCACCGATGCGCTCGAGGATCTCGGGTACGCGTGGGCGTACCGGGTCGTCGATGCCCGCGCCTTCGGACTCCCGCAGCGGCGGCAGCGGGTGCTCATGCTCGCCTCGCGCACCGACGACCCCCGGACGGTGTTGTTCGGCGAGGACGCCGGTGCCCCCGCGGAAGGCGACCCCGGCACCCACCCGTGCGGGTTCTACTGGACCGAAGGCGTGCGCGGTCTCGGCTGGGCCGTCAACGCCGTGCCCACCCTCAAGGGCGGCTCTACGGTGGGCATCGCGAGTCCGCCGGCGGTCCGGCTGCCGTCCGGGGAGATCGTCACTCCCGGTCTGATCGACGCCGAGCGGCTGCAAGGCTTCGACCCCGACTGGACCGCACCCGCCGTCCAGGCGCCCGGTGTGCGGACCGGGCATCGGTGGCGGCTCGTCGGCAACGCCGTGAGTGTGCGCATGGCCGCATGGGTCGGTGGACGGCTCGGCCGGCCGATCGACTACTCCCCCGACCACGAGACACCGCTGCGGCCCGGCGACCCCTGGCCGAGTGCCGCCTGGGGGGCTCGGCGGCGGGCTTTCCGCGTGCACGAGTCGCACTGGCCGGTGCAGGAACCGTACGAGGATCTCGCCGGATTCCTGGAGGACGCGCGCCTGCTGTCGGCGCGGGCCACCGCCGGATTCCTGCGGCGGGCCCGGTCCGGGAACCTGAGATTCGTGCCCGGCTTCCTCGACGACGTCGAATCCCACCTGGACCGCATGGGCGGGTTCCCCGAGGCCGCGGCCTGAGGACGGAGCCGACGGCCGTGCCCTCCACCGATCCGCAGACCAGCGCCCGGATGAGCCGGCAGCGACGCAGGGACACCGTCCCTGAGGTTGCCCTGCGCCGGGAGTTGCATCGTCGCGGGGTGCGCTACTTCGTCGATCGTGCTCCTCTGCCGGGGATCCGTCGTCGCGCCGACCTGGTGTTCCCGCGTCGCCGCGTTGCGGTGTATGTCGACGGGTGCTTCTGGCATCGTTGCCCGCAGCACGCCACCGATCCGAAGAACAACGCCGAGTGGTGGGCTGCCAAGCTCGCCGGGAACGTGGCCCGGGACCGGGACACCGACGCGGCGCTCGCCGCGGCCGGGTGGACGGCGGTGCGAATCTGGGAGCACGAGGACCCGGTGGAGGCCGCGGATCGGGTGCAGGCCGCATTGTTCGCGGCGGGACCGGGTACTGCCGATTCCTGACCGGCGAAGGAGGAAGCGGTGCAACCGGCAATCGCGCTCGTTCTCGGAGCGGTCATCGGGGTCCTGCTCGGCCTCCTCGGTGGCGGTGGATCCATCCTGGCGGTCCCAGCCTTGGTGTACGGCCTCGGACTCGACTTCCGCCAGGCCATCCCGATCTCGCTGATCGTCGTCGGGGCCGCGGCCCTGTCCGGGGCGATCCCCAAGGTTCGGGCCGGGCAGGTCGACTGGCGGCTGGCCGGGGTGTTCGCCGCGGCCGGCATCCCCGCGACGTTCGCCGGCACGGCTGTGGGCAAGTTGCTGCCGCAACCGGTGCTGCTGGTGGGCTTCGCCGTCGTGATGGTGGTCGCGGGGGTCCGGATGCTGCGCGAGAACGACGACGCCGGAACCGCGTGCAAGACCGGCGACTCCGGCATCGACTGGAAGCGATGCGCGCCGAGGTCGATCCCGGCCGGCCTGGGGGTGGGCTTCCTGACCGGCCTGTTCGGCGTAGGCGGCGGCTTCCTGATCATCCCCGCGCTGGTGATTCTCCTCGGGTTGGCGATGGACGTCGCCGTAGGGACCTCTCTCATCGTCATCGTCGCCAACTCGGCGGCCGGGCTGATCGCGCATCTCGGAGACGCCGACATCGACTGGTCGATCACGGCGGCGTTCGCCGGGGCCGCGGTCGTCACGTCGCTTGTCGCCGGTCACCTCGGCACGCGCATGGAAACCGACCGGCTACGGCGGTGGTTCGCCTATCTCGTCTTCGTCGTGGCCGCATACGTGCTGGTAGACACCCTGATCCTGCGCTGAGCCGAAAACTCTCCCGCACTGCACGCATTCTTCGTACACCCCGGGGTATCCGCAGGCATAGTGAGAAGCACCGTGGGAAGGCATCAACATGGACGTATCGATCATCGAAACCTCGAGCCTGGGCGATCGCAGCTATCTCGTCATCGAGGCGGACGTCGCCGTCGTCGTGGATCCACAGCGGGACATCGATCGAGTGCTCGCGCTCGCGAACGACCGCGGAGCGCGCATCACCCATGTCCTGGAGACCCACATCCACAACGACTACGTCACCGGTGGACTGGAACTGTCCCGCGCCGTCGAGGCCGAGTACATCGTTCCGGCCGGCGACGACGTGGATTACGAGCGACGTGCCGTCCACGACGGCGACCTGATCGACGCCGGCCCCATCCGGCTTCGGGTGATGCACACCCCCGGGCACACCCACCACCACGTCAGCTATGTGCTGCTCGACGAGACCGGCGGCACGCACGGGATCTTCACCGGCGGGTCGATGCTGTACGGCTCGACCGGTCGCACCGATCTCGTCGGCCCGCAGTACACCGAGGAGCTGACCCACGCACAGTTCCACTCCGTGCGACGGATCGCCGACGAAGTGCCGGCCGACACCCCGGTGTATCCCACCCACGGCTTCGGCAGCTTCTGCTCGGCGACCCCCACCAGCGGCGACTCGTCCACCGTGGGGCAGCAACGCGACGTCAACCCGGCGCTGACCCGCGACGAGCAGGCCTACGTCGACGAGCTCATCGCCGGACTCAATACCTACCCCGCGTACTACGCCCACATGGGCGTGATCAACAAGGCGGGTCCGTCGCCGCTCGACCTGTCTCTGCCGGAGCCGGTCGACCCGGCCGAGCTGCGCCGGCGCATCGACGCCGGGGAGTGGGTCGTCGATCTGCGGGAGCGCACCGCCTTCGCCGCGGGACACCTGGGCGGCACACTCGGCTTCGAGCTGTCCACCTCCTTCGTCACCTACCTGGGGTGGCTCTACAAGTGGGGTGCGCCACTGACCCTCATCGGCGAGAGCGACGAGCAGATCGCCGAAGCCAAGCGCGAACTGGTCCGCATCGGCGTCGACGAACTCGCCGGAGCGGCCGTCGGCGAGATCCACACCCTCGTCAACGGACACGAACTTCGGTCGTACCGCGTCTCGGACTTCGCGGAGCTGACCCGGGAGATCGACAACGAGCAGGTCCGGGTCCTCGACGTGCGCCAGAAGGACGAGCACGAGGACGGCCACGTGCGCGGCGCAGTCAACATCCCGCTGCACGACCTCGCCGATCGGCTCGACGAGGTGCCCCGCGGGGAGGTGTGGGTGCACTGCGGCTCCGGCTACCGGGCATCCGTCGCCGCGTCCATGATCGACCGGATCGACCGGACCGTCGTCCTCGTCAACGACGACTTCGAGAAGGCGTACGACCACGGCCTGATCGGCACGTAGCGGTCCACCCTCATCGTCGGGGCCGGGGGCCACAACGACGAGAGAGCCCCTCACCACAAGGGGTGAGGGGCTCGCCGTTGTGCGCCCGAAGGGATTCGAACCCCTAACCTTCTGATCCGTAGTCAGATGCTCTATCCGTTGAGCTACGGGCGCAGTGCTTGTATGCAGTTGTTCTTCTTGTTCAGTTGTTTCTCGTATTCAGTTGTCGCCGGCGACGCTGCACCGACGTGGCGGAGGCGAGAGGATTTGAACCTCCGGTCCCCCGTAAAGGGGACAACTCATTAGCAGTGAGTCCCATTCGGCCGCTCTGGCACGCCTCCCTGGGGGGTTTCGATTCTCTCGAACCGCCGGGACGAAAGATTACACACGTTCGGACGACAAACGCAAAACGGCTGGTCAGCGTAGGTGCGAGTCGAACCAGTCGAAGATCCGGCGTCGTGCGTCGATGATCGCCGCCTCGGCCAGGTCGGTGTCCGGATCGGCGGTGTCGTCCTCGACCGGCGGCTCGTCGGGACGGTGCGCCAGGCCGGGGTAACCGATGACCAGGGTCGGTGCGTCGGCCTGTCCGGCAGCCTCGCGCAGCTGCTCGACGTCGCCGGTGGGGGTGGTCGGGTCGTCCTCGCCGTACAGACCGAGCCACGGCGCCTGCAGGCCGCGCACGGCCTCGACGAGCGCGGGGACGTCGGGCCGCAACGGCTGCACGATGCCGTGCGCCGCGACGGTGACCGCGGCACCCACCCGCCGATTTGCGGCGACGATGAGCGCCGCCGTGCCGGCGTCGTCGAACCCGATCACGCCGACCGCGTCCGGGTAGACCCCACTGCGTACCAGCCAGTCCATCGCGGCATCGACGTCGTCGAACAGGTTCTGCCCGAACACCTCGTCGTCCTCGGTGAACTCGCGGTGGAACAGATTCGGAGCCACGACGAGCCAGCTCTCGGCAGCCAGAACCTCCATGAACGCCAGCAGGGCCGGCGGAAACACACGGGATTCGTGCAGCACGACGATGCCTCCGCGGATGGCACCCTCCGGCCGAAACACGGTCAGCGGTACCTGCCCCGACCCGTCCGGCAACCGGGCCGCGGCAGTGTGGATTCCCGACATACCGTCCACGATGACACGACCCACCACGACCGTGCACGCAATCGCCGGGCGCATAATCGGCTGGTGACCCCACGGACCCGCCCCGACCTCACCTCGATCCCGTCCTACGTGCCCGGCCGCAGTTTCCCGGGTGCGATCAAGCTCGCCAGCAACGAGACCACCGTCGGTCCCCTGCCCAGCGTGCGCGACGCGATCGCGGAGGCGGCGTACACGGTCCACCGGTATCCGGACAACATGGCGGCCGTGCTCATCGGCGCGCTGGCCAGGCGACTGGGGGTGGCACCGGAGAACATCGCCGTGGGCAATGGCTCGGTGAGCCTGTGCCAGGAACTGGTGCTCTCGGCCTGCAACGACGGCGACGAGGTCGTGTTCTCCTGGCGTTCGTTCGAGGCATACCCGGTGGTGACGGCGGTGGCCGGCGCGAAGTCGGTGCCGGTGCCCAACACCCCGGAGCACGGCCACGACCTCGACGCAATGCTCGCCGCGATCACCGACCGCACCCGGGTGGTGTTCGTGTGCAACCCCAACAATCCGACCGGTGCGCTGCTGGGCAGGGCGGAGCTGGAACGGTTCATCGACGCGGTGCCGCCGCAGGTGCTCGTCGCGCTCGACGAGGCGTACTTCGAATACGCCCGCCCGAAGCCCGGCGAGGAGCAGGCGGACGGGATCGCGCTCGCCGCCGGCCGGCCGAACGTCGTGGTGCTGCGTACCTTCTCGAAGGCCTACGGCCTGGCCGGCCTGCGGGTCGGCTATCTCGTCGGCGACCCGTCGGTGATCAAGGTCCTGAACAAGGTGCACACCCCGTTCAGCGTCAGCTCGCTCGCACAGCAGGCGGCCATCGCGTCCCTGGCGGCGGCAGACGAACTGCTGGAGCGCACCGACAGCGTGCTCGCCGAGCGCGACCGGGTGCGGACGGCGCTCGTGGACGCCGGCTATCCCGTGCCGGAGAGCTACGCCAATTTCGTCTGGCTGCCGCTCGGTGACCGGTCGGCGGCGTTCTCCGAGGCGTGCGCGGATGCCGGCGTGGTGGTGCGCCCGTACGCGGACGACGGGGTGCGGGTGACCATCGGCGATCCGCACGAGAACGACGCGTTCCTGGCATTTGCGACCGGCAAGGGCGTCGAGATCGCGGAAATCTCGAAGCCCTGACCTGCGCAGGAACGCCCACGAGACCCAACCGTTATCGCCGGGTGGCGATTGCGTGACCATCCGTTGGCACACTCGTCCGGTCGGCTACGGAAGTGGAGTGTGCGGATGGGTTCAGGCGTGACACGCCGGCGGACCCTGTCCGCGGCCCTGCTGACCGGCGTCCTGTGGGCTTCGCTCGCCGTGGCCCCGGCGACGGCGATACCCGCGGACGCCCTGCCGCTGCGGCTCATCGCCTTCCGCGACCTGCACGGCAGTCTCCTCCCGCCCCAGAGCCCCCGCAGCGAGGTCGTCCGCTCCGACGGCGCATCCGTTCCGGCGGGCGGCGCCGCGTACCTCGCCGCCTACGTCCGGCAGTTGCGCTCGCAGGCGGACAACTCGGTGCTCTACTCCGTCGGCGACACCTGGGGCTCGTCCCCGATCGAGTCGGCGATGTTCCACGACGAACCCACCGTCGACCTGCTCAACGGCCTCGACGTGACCGCGGCTGCCCTCGGCAACCACGAGTTCGACAACGGCTACGCCGAGTTGCAGCGCCTGCGCGACGGCGGCTGCCACCCGGAGGGCTGCCGGTACGACGAGGAGTACGCCGGAGCCGCCTTCCCACTGATCGCGGCGAACGTCGCCGACGGCGACGGCAGCCCGGCGGCCCTGCCGTTCACCGTGGACTACGTCGACGGTGTGCCGGTCGGCGTCATCGGTATCGCCCCCCACGACACGCCGCAGGTGGTGCGCGGCGACGACATCGCCGGCCTGCAGTTCACCGACGAGATCACGGCCGTCGACCGCACCGCCGACGCGCTCGATGCCCTCGGCGTCCGCTCGATCGTCCTGCTCTACAAGGGCGCGTTGACGCCGCCCGCCGGGACCGACCCGTGCGACGCCACCGCCGGGCCCGCTCGCGGCCTCGCCACCCGGGTGTCGCCGAAGGTGGATGTCATCGTCACCGCGGACGGCGACGACAGCTTCAACTGCAGCTACCCCGACCCGGCGGGCAACCCCCGGACCGTGCTGCAGGGCGCCTCGCACGGGCGCATCATCTCGGTCGCGGACCTGACGATCGACCGGGAGAGCCGCGACGTGCTGCGCGACCGCACCCACGCGTTCAATCAGATCGTCACGCACGACATCGCCCCCGACCCGCGCACGCAGCAGTTCGTGGACCGGGCCGTCGACAAGTCGCGCGACGTCGCCGAACGCGTCGTCGGCCGCATCGCCGCCGACCTGACCCGCGACACCGCGGCCAGCGGCGAGTCGGCCCTCGGCAACCTCGTCGCGGACGCGCAGCTGGCGGCCGCCGAGCCCGCCGGGGCGCAGCTCGCGCTCACGAATCCCGGTGGAGTGCGCGCCGACCTGCTGCATTCCGGTGACGGCGTCGTCACCTTCGGCGACGCCTACGCGGCCCAGCCGTTCGGGAACCGGTTGCAGGTGCTCGAGCTCACCGGTGCGGAACTGGTCGGGATCCTCGAGCAGCAGTTCCAGCAGGACGGAACCGGCGCGAGCCGCGAGCGGATCCTCGCGCCGTCCCACACCCTCCGCTACGTCCTCGACCGGGCCGCGGCGCCCGGCAGCCGGATCCGGGACGTCACGATCGCCGATCGGCCGCTCGATGCGGCCGCGGCCTACCGGGTGGTCGTCAACGGGTTCCTCGCCGAGGGCGGCGACGGATTCACCGGGTTCACACAGGCGCGACGGGCGACCGGGGCGGGCGCCGAGCTCGACGCCCTGAACGACTACCTGGCGCAGCACGCGCCCGTCGCTCCGCCGGCCACCGACCGCATCGCGCTGCCCTGACGGAACCGCTCAGCCGAGTCCGAGGGCGCGCTCGAGAACCGCTCAGCCGAGTCCGAGGGCGCGCTCGAGGGTCGGCCAGGCGGTGCGCAGGTCGCCCTGCCAGTAGGGCCACGAATGCGTGCCGTACGGACGGTAGACGATGGTGGCGGGAATTCTCAGCTCCCGCAGCCGCCGGTCGAAGCCGATCGTGCACACGAAGGCGCCGACCTCGAGCGGTCCGCCCACGTCGAGAGCCTCCGCGTCGGGGCCGACGTCGTACGGGCCGGGCAGGCCGTTGCCGGTGCTGATGAAGATCTCCTTGCCGCGCAGCCGCTCGGCCAGGGCGTACGGGTCGTGTGCCGCCCACGCCGGATCCCCCGGTGCACCCCACATGTTGTCCGGATTGCCGCCCTTGTAGGCGACGGTCCCGCGCACCGCGTCCTGCGCGGACGCCTTCGACGTGTCCAGGCAACCGCTCAGCGCGGCCAGGCCCCGGTACAGGTCCGGATTCCGGGCGATCAGGCTCGCCGCCCCCGTCGCGCCCATCGAGAGTCCACCGATGGCGTTCACGCCGTTGCCCGCGAAGCGGGCGTCGATCAGCGGCGGTAGTTCCTTCGTCAGGAAGGTCTCCCACGCGTTCACGCCCAGAACGGGGTCCGGCGCGAGCCAGTCCGTGTAGTAGCTGGCGGTACCGCCGATCGGCAGCACCACGTTCACGTTCTTGTCGGCGACGAAGTCGACGATGTCCGTGCGCTGCGTCCACGTGCTCTCGCGGTAGTCCGACTCGGCGCCGGCGCTGACGCCGTCGAGCAGGTAGAGGGACGGGCGCGACCCGTCCCCGGCGGGGTGCAGGACCTGCACCTGGACGACCCGCTGCATCGACGGCGAGTACACGAACACCGCCGAGCGTCGAGCGGTGAGGGACTCCACCCGATCCACCCGCGCGGATGCCGTCGGCTCGGCGGACACGACGGACGTCACGGACAGTGGCAAAACGAACGCCGCGACGAGCGTCGCGACCACAGCTCTGAGCATCAACTTCCTTCGTCCCCCGACTTCGGAAAATCAGATTCCACAGTACGGACCGGGGCGGGTCAAGAAAGTGGGGGCTCGTCACCAACGCGGATCGCCGCCCTTGGTGACGGTGGGGCACCGCGTCGCCGGTTACGGCTGTGGGTTCGGTTCCGGCGGGGTCCACGCCCGGTCCGTCGGCAGGTAGGACCGGAACATCAGCACGAACTCTCCCGGCGGCGCCGGCAGCCAGTTCGAGCCGCCCGACGCCGGCGGCCGGGACGAGACCCACACGTCGAGCGCACCGTCGGGACCACGGACCAGTCCGGGCGTCCGGTCGCCGACGGCGTAGCGGTCGACAGGGTTGGCAACGAGGAACATGTCGGGGCCGTACACGGTGACGGACCAGAAGCCGCGGTCGTCGACCGGCGGCAGCCCCTCGGGCGGGAAGCGCAGAAGGTAACCGGTCTCGCCCCGCAGCGCCGATCCGTCCGCCGCGGTGCGCGCCACGTGGTACGTCGATTCCTCCGGCACGTTCGCGCCGAGCCCGATCGTCGCGACCACCGCGCGCTGCAGGTAATCGGTGCCGTACCGGCCCGCGATCGCCAGCGAGCGCCACACATCACCGGTCTGCTCACCCGAGTCGACGAGGTCCCGGATGCGTCGCTCGCCGCGGATCACTCCGGTGGCGAGTGCGGCGACGGTGTCCGCCGGTCCGGCACTCGGCCGAGCACCGGGCCCGACCCCGAGGCCGGCGAGTTCGTCGAGCAACGGTCCGTCGGCGGGCGGTGGTGGGTTCGCGGCCAGGATCGCCGACAGCTCGTCGAAGAACTGTGGCCCCGACGCCGCGAGCGCCTGCGGGTCGGGGTTGCTGCCGCACGCGATCGGCGGCAGCGGTGGCGGTGCATCGGCGACGGGGGCGGTCAGCACGGTGAGCGAGTACTGCCGCTGCACGGCCCGGGCGGACTCGAGGTCGGTCTCCGCCTCGACGAGGGTCCGGCCGATCATCCAGGCGTCCCACGTGGGGGACTCGATCACGGCCGCGTCCGCCGGCAGCGGACCGTCCCATCCCGGCGGGACGACGACGTGGGCGCCTGCGGCCGATCCCGTCGCCCGGGTGCCGACGTTGGCGAAGACGTCGGTATAGATGTCGAGAAATTGGAAGTCGAAGTACCGATCCCCCGCTTCCGGCTGCGTGAGCAGCACCGGTCCTTCCCGAAGATCCAGCCACGCAATCGAATACAGCGTGTCGACGTTGGGGGCGACGACGACGCGCGAGGTGGGATCGGCCGTCGCGGACTGGTGGTGCAGCCGGTTCACCGGTAGCAGGCAGAGCATGTTCGCCCGGGTCCGCGCGAGCGTCACGGGCGCATAGCCGTAGACGTAGCCGTCGGTGGCCACGTCGACCGCCGTCCGCTCCGGTTCCGCCGCGGGGTGCGGCGCAGCGCAGGCGGTCAGCAGGCCCACCGCGAGCGCCGCCGCCGCCCGAGCTACTGTGCCGGCCATTCCGTCAGTGTAGGAGGCGAGAACACGTTCCTGGAGCGACACTCCCCGTCGGGTCCGCGCGCTCCGGTGCCACGTGCGCGCGTCCGACGACGAAGCCCGTCACCTGCACACACGCTGCAGGTGACGGACTTCTCCTTCCGGCGGAAGCGGAGGGATTTGAACCCCCGGTCGCTCTCACGACGCTCGCTTTCAAGGCGAGTGCATTCGGCCGCTCTGCCACGCTTCCGTGGCAAATCCTAACCACACCGGTCGTCGACGGCCGCCTCCACCTTGGTGAAGATCTCGGAGAGGGTCCGGATCTGCGTCCTCGTGAGCAGGTCGACGAGGTTGCGGCGCACGCCGGCGACGTGCGTGGGCGCGGCCTCGGCGAGCCGGCGGCGGCCCTCGTCGGTGAGGGTGGCGAGGACGCCGCGGCCGTCCTCGAGGCAGGAACTGCGCACCACCATCGACGCGACCTCCATGCGGCGGATCTGGTGGGTGAGGCGACTGCGGGACGACAGCACCCCGTCGGCGAGGTCGCTCATGCGCAGCGCCCCGTCGGGGGCCTCGGAGAGCAGCACCAGGATCCGGTACTCGGCGAGGGACAGGCCGTGCGCCTCCTGCAGGTCGCGATTGAGTCGATCCATGAGCCGGTGATTGCCGTCGATGTAGGCCCGCCATGCCCGCTGCTCGTCCGTGTCGAGCCAGCGCGGATCGGGACGGTCGGCATGCAGTTCGGCTGTCACGCGGGCAGTGTAGAGGCAGGCCGCCGCCTGTGTTACTCGCCGGTCAGTTCGCTGCGTGTCGCCCCTGCGTCGGCGTGTCGCGATAGCGTCGAACCCATGCGCGCAATCACGATCACCGAACCCGGCGGCCCCGAGGTCATGCAGTGGGCCGAACAGCCCGACCCCACCCCCGGTCCCGGACAGGTACTGATCGACGTGGCCGCGACGGCCGTAAACCGTGCCGATCTGCTGCAGCGCCGCGGCCTGTACCCGCCGCCGCCCGGGTCGAGCGACGTCCTGGGTCTCGAATGCTCGGGGGTGATCGCCGAACTCGGTGAGGGCGTGAGCGGCTGGTCGATCGGCGACCGGGTGTGCGCGCTGCTGACCGGCGGCGGCTACGCCGAGCAGGTCGTCGTCCCCGCCGCACAGGTCCTGCCCGTGCCGGAGGGCGTGGATCTCGCGGTGGCGGCGTCGCTGCCCGAGGTGGCGTGCACCGTGTGGTCGAACGTGGTGATGGCGGCGGGCCTGCGCCGCGGTGAGGTGCTGCTCGTGCACGGCGGTGGTGGCGGCATCGGCACCCACGCCATCCAGGTCGGCAAGGCGCTGGGCGCGAAGGTCGCGGTGACCGCGTCGGCCGGCAAGCTCGACTACTGCCGCGAGCTCGGCGCCGACCTCGCGATCGACTACCGCTCGCAGGACTTCGTCGCCGAGGTCCGAGGCCGGTTCGGCGGCGCCGACGTGGTGCTCGACAACATGGGCGCGGCCTACCTGTCCCGCAACGTCGACGTGCTCTCCCCCGACGGCCGGCTCGTGGTGATCGGCATGCAGGGCGGCGCGAAGGGCGAGCTCAACCTCGGCAAGCTGCTCGCCAAGCGCGGGCACGTCCTCGCCACGGGCCTGCGCGGGCGGCCGGAGACCGGCCGTTCCGGCAAGAGCACGATCGTCGCGGAGGTTCGCGAGCACGTGTGGCCGATGATCGCCGAGGCCCAGGTCCGGCCCGTCGTACACGCAGAGGTGCCGATCACCGAGGCCGCGCGGGCCCACGAAATGCTGGACTCCCCCGACACCGTCGGCAAGGTCGTGCTGCGGATCGATCGGCACTAGGCCGGTCTGCCCGGTCAGGAGGCGGTGAGGTTGCGCAGCTCACGCACCAGCTGGTCGAGCTCGTAGCGGGTGGTGTACGGGGCCAGGCCGATGGTGACCGCGCCACCCTCGTCGCTGACGCCGAGCGAGTCGAGCAGGCGGCTCGTGCCGCGGCTGACCGCGACGCTCGCGATGCGACGGTCGGCGAGATGCGCGGCGACCTTCTCGGCGGGCACCCCCGCGACCGTGAAGCTCAGTGTCGGCACGCGGCTCGACGCGCGGCCGATCACCATCACGTCGGGCAGGTTGTCGAGCAGGCGCATCAGCCGCTCGAACAGCTGGTCCTGGTAGCCCTGCAGCGAACTGATCGACGTTTCGAGACGCTCGCGGCGCGTGCCGGTCGCCTCGTCGTCGAGGGCCGCGAGGAAATCCACGGACGTGACGAGCCCGGCGAGCATCGCGAACTGATGGCCGCCGACTTCGAGCCGCTCGGGGCCACGCGCGTGCGGATCCAGGGAGACCGCCGGGATCCGGTCGAGTTGCGCCGGGTCGCGGAACACCAGGGCGCCGACCTGCGGTCCCCCCCACGCGGACGCGTTGACCGCGAGCACATCGGCGCCGAGTTCGTGGATGTCGACGTGCGCGTAGGGCGCGGCCCCGGCCGCGTCGACCACCATGAGCCCGCCGACCTCGTGGACCCGGTCGGCGGCGACGCGCACGTCCGGCGCGGAACCTACGAGCGACGACGCGGCGGTCAGCGCGACGAGCCGCGTGGTGGGAGTGATCAGTTCCTCGAACTGCCAGCTCGGCAGCTCGCACGTCTCGATCTCGACCTCGGCCCACCGGACCTGGGCGCCGTAGCGGCTCGCGACGCGCAGCCACGGCGCCACGTTCGCCTCGTCGTCCAGCCGGGACAGCACGAGCCCGGTGCCGAGCCCGAGCCGGGAACTGAGGGACTCCGCCAGCCAGGCCAGCAGGACCGCTCGATCCGGTCCGAGCACCACACCCGCCGGGTCACCGCCGACGAGATCGGCGACGGCGACGCGCGCCGCCTGCAGCAGCGACGCGCTCCGACGGTTGGAGGTGTGCCGGCCCGTCGGGGACGCCGCGGCGTTGCGGAATGCCGTCGACACCGCGCGGGAGACCGCGTCGGGAATCTGCATTCCGGCCTGTGGGTCGAGATGGATCCAACCGTCGCCGAGCGAGGGAATCAACCCCCGGATCCGGGCAACGTCGTAAGCCATGCGTGACACTCTAAATCCCGGTGTCAATCGTGTGTCGCCCACGTCGGTCCCGAACGCCCTCCGAAGGTGCACGTACAGAGCGCAATGTCGGGTGAAACCTCCCGTATGGGGAACCTGACTCGGCACCGGCACCGGCGAGAGGACAAGATGGAACCATGACGCATTCGGAGAATGAGCACGTCCTCGTGATCGGACCCGACGGCAATCCCGTCCCGGTCCAGCGCGACGATACCGCCTCCGGTGAACCGCGGGAGTCCGCCGCCGAGCCCCAGGAGAAGCCGGACGACGCCGAGTCGCTCGCCGACATGGTCGAGCAGCCGGCGAAGGTCATGCGGATCGGCACCATGATCAAGCAGCTGCTCGAGGAGGTCCGCGCCGCGCCGCTCGACGATGCGAGCCGTGCCCGTCTGCGCGAGATCCACCAGTCCTCCATCCAGGAGCTCGGCGAGGGCCTCGCCCCGGAACTGCGCGAGGAACTCCAACGGCTCGCGTTGCCCTTCGGGCAGGACGAGGTGCCGTCCGACGCGGAGCTGCGGATCGCGCACGCCCAGCTCGTCGGTTGGCTCGAGGGCCTGTTCCACGGCATCCAGACGGCACTGTTCGCGCAGCAGATGGCGGCACGGGCGCAGCTCGAGCAGATGCGTCAGGGCGCGCTGCCGCCGGGCATGCTGGGGAGCGGACCGCGCCCCGACGAGCGGCACGGCCCGGGACCGGGTGCCCCGGGTACCGGTCAGTACCTGTAGCGACGGCCCGACCACGATCCCCGGTAGGCTCGGACCTCGTGTCAGCTTCTGCCCTCGATCCCGAGCCCACCGCCGCGGACTCTCCGGTGGTGTCGGATTCGCAGACCTTCCGGCGCGGCCTGAAGGATCTGCGCGACGGCTTCGCCCAGCGCGAGCTGTGGCTCAGCCTGGCCTGGCAGGACATCAAGCAGCGCTACCGGCGCTCGGTGATCGGTCCGTTCTGGATCACCATCGCCACCGGCGTCCAGGCCACCGCCATCGGCATCCTGTACGCCGCGCTGCTGGACATTCCGCTCGACGAGTTCCTGCCGTATGTGACGGTCGGACTGATCGTCTGGAACATGATCAGCGCCTCCATCCTGGAGGGCTCGGAGGTGTTCATCGCCAACGAGGGCCTGATCAAGCAGTTGCCGTCGGCGCTGAGCGTGCACATCTACCGGCTCGTGTGGCGGCAGTTGCTGTTCTTCGCCCACAACCTCGTGATCTACGTGATCATGATCTTCGCCTTCGGGGTGTGGCGAGACCTGACCTGGACGTCCCTCGCGGCGATCCCGGCGCTGGGACTGATCGTGCTCAACGCCGTCTGGGTGGCGATCGTGTTCGGCATCTTCGCGACCCGCTACCGCGACATCGCCCCGATCCTGTCGAGCCTCACGCTGCTGCTGTTCGTCCTCACCCCGATCATGTGGACGACGGAGAGCCTCGAGGCGCAGGGCGGGCAGGCCGCCCAGCGCGTCAAGCTGGCCGAGATCAACCCGCTGTTCCACTACCTCGACATCATCCGGGCGCCGATGATCGGCCAGGATCAGCAGGCCTACCACTGGTACATCGTGCTGGCGATCACCGTGGTCGGCTGGGGACTGGCGCTGCTGGCGCTGCGTAAGTACCGGGCCCGCGTGCCCTACTGGGTCTAAGGGGCCGTCATCATGACCGAACATGTGAGCATCGAGACGCGCGGCGCGTGCGTCGACTTCCCGATCTTCGACGCGAAGACCCGGTCGCTGAAGAAGGCGTTCCTCGGCAAGGCCGGCGGTTCGATCGGCCGCAACAACTCCGACGTGGTGGTGGTGGAGGCGCTGCGCGACATCACCATGTCGCTGAAAGAGGGCGACCGCATCGGCCTCGTCGGCCACAACGGCGCCGGCAAGTCCACGCTCCTGCGGCTGCTGGCGGGAATCTACGAGCCCACGCGCGGCAGCGCCCGGATCCGGGGCCGCGTCGCGCCGGTGTTCGACCTCGGCGTGGGCATGGACCCGGAGATCTCCGGCTACGAGAACATCATCATCCGCGGGTTGTTCCTCGGTCAGACCCGCAAGCAGATGCTCGCCAAGATGGACGAGATCGCCGAGTTCACCGAGCTCGGCGAGTACCTGAACATGCCGCTGCGCACGTATTCGACCGGCATGCGGGTCCGCGTCGCGATGGGCGTGGTCACCAGCATCGACCCCGAGATCCT
This sequence comes from Rhodococcus sp. 14C212, assembly GCF_011058195.1. NCBI lineage: Bacteria > Bacillati > Actinomycetota > Actinomycetes > Mycobacteriales > Nocardiaceae > Rhodococcus > Rhodococcus sp. 14C212. The sequence continues at coordinate 16,721 of NZ_JAALEH010000054.1, forward strand.
GCTGCTCGACGAGGGCATCGGCGCGGTGGACGCCGAGTTCATGAAGAAGGCGCGGGTGCGCCTGCAGAAGCTCGTGGAACGCTCCGGCATCCTCGTCTTCGCCAGTCACTCCAACGAGTTCCTCGCGCAGCTGTGCGACCGCGCGCTGTGGATCGACCACGGGCAGATCCGCATGGATGGTGGCATCGAGGAGGTCGTGCGCGCCTACGAGGGCGACGACGCGGCCGACCATGTGCACCACGTCATCGCCGAGCTGGAACGCGAGCAGAAGCTGCCGCAGGAGCGCTCGGCGTGAGCGAACGCATCGTCGGGGTGGTGGTCACCCACCGGCGGCGCGAGCAGCTGGCGCAGTCACTGAAGGTCCTGAGCGCCCAGACCCGGCCGCTCGACCACCTGGTGGTCGTCGACAACGCCGACGAGGAGGCGGTGCGCGACCTCGTCGAATCGTGCCCCCTGCCCACCAGCTACCTCGGGTCCAAGCACAACCTCGGCGGCGCCGGCGGCTTCGCCCTCGGCATGCTGTACGCGCTGTCGCTCGGCGCGGACCGGGTGTGGCTCGCCGACGACGACGGCCGCCCGGAGGGCCCCGATGTCCTCGCGACGTTGCTCGAGTGCGCGCAGCGGCACGGCCTGGCGGAGGTGTCGCCGGTGGTGTGCGACATCGACGACCCCGACCGCCTCGCGTTCCCGTTGCGCCGGGGTGTGGCGTGGCGTCGTCACCGCAGCGAACTCGGCGACGTCGAGAGCGACGATCTGTTGCCGGGCATTGCGTCGCTGTTCAACGGCGCCCTGTTCACCGCCGCCGCGATCGACGCGGTGGGCGTGCCGGACCTGCGGCTGTTCGTGCGCGGCGACGAGGTGGAGGTGCACCGTCGCCTGGTCCGCTCGGGCCTGCCGTTCGGCACCTGCCTGCGCACCGCATATCTGCACCCCAACGGCGCCGACGAGTTCAAGCCGATCCTCGGCGGCCGGATGCACACCCAGTACCCGGACAACGACACGAAGCGGTTCTTCACCTACCGCAACCGCGGCTACCTGCTCTCGCAGCCCGGCCTGCGCCGGTTGCTGCCGCAGGAATGGATGCGGTTCGGCTGGTACTTCCTCGTCACCCGCCGGGACCCTGCCGCGCTACGCGAATGGGTGCGGCTGCGCAAGCTGGGCCGGCAGGAACGGTTCGAGCGGCCCGCCTGATCCGACGCGCGTGGGGGCCGAATGTCACATTGCGTCGATGGAACCGACGCAATGTGACATTCGGCCGGTGGGAGGGCGCGATTGCGCCCGGTTCTCGCGCTGTCTAGGTTCGGGGCTAGGTCTCGACGGGCACGGGAGGGCGCGATGCTGGGGCGTTGGCGGGCGACGACCCGGGGCAAGCTGCAGCGTGCCGTCGCCGAGGTCGTCGACCTCTCGGCGCGACGCACCCGCGAGCTGCAGGAGAACCACCACGACCGGATACTCGCCGAGCTGACCGCGACCACCGCGGAGCTGCGGCAGGTGCTGACCGAGCTCGCGCAGACCCGATCCGAGGTGGGCCTGCTGCGGGAACGCGTCGCCGATCTCGAACACCGGCAGCGACGCGACCTGCGCTATGCGATGGACCGCGCCGCGACCGACACCGCCGCGGCGTTCGCGGTCGCGCACATCCCCACCGCCACCGTCCTCGACACGCCCCACGACACGTTGCGGTTCGCACTGGACCGCGTGTCCCGGCCCGGACTGGCACTCGAGTTCGGGGTCGCGTCGGGCACCACGTTGCGGATCGTCGCCGACGCGTTGGGCGCGGACCACCCGGTGTTCGGTTTCGACGTCTTCACCGGACTACCGGAGGCATGGCGCAGCGGGTTCCCCGCCGGGGAATTCGCGCAGGACGCCCCGCCCGTCGTGCCCGGCGCCGAGCTGGTGCCCGGTCTGTTCGCCGACACCCTTCCCCGCTTCCTCGCCGCACACCCCGGCGACGTCGCGTTCGTCCACCTCGACGCCGACCTCTACTCGTCCACGACGACGGTGCTCGACCTGCTCGAGGACCGCCTGGTGCCCGGCACCGTGCTGGTGTTCGACGAGTTCTTCAACTATCCCGGCTGGCAGCGGCACGAGTACCGGGCGTGGACCGAGTTCGTCGCGCGCACCGGAACGGCGTTCGAGTACCTCGCCTACACGGCCGACAACGAGCAGGTCGTCGTGCAGCTGCGGTGAACGTCACCGCACGAACCGGATCACCTGGCTGACGTTGAACTGCCGGCGCTCGTCGATCCGGAAACCGGCATGCACGAGCCCGGCGTACTCCGGGGTCGACTCGAACCGGTGCGGTGGAAGCGTCCACCACTGATTCGACGTGTGGTAGACCCGCTGCTCGGTCGTCCGCTCGGCGTCCGCGAAGAACCACACCACCTCGCACGTGGGCAACTGCCCCGCGACAGCCTGGAACGAGAGATTCTCGTCCCACAGCCAGCCCTCGGCGGCCGCGGTCCGTCCGAGCCCCAGGTCGCGGGTCCCCGCGAACGTGTCCGGGCGCGCGGTCTGCACCAGCCGCTGCGATGCCGGGTTCCATGCGGCGCCGCCGAACAGCACACAGTCGCCCGGCGCCAGCCGGCCGGTGACGTCGCGGTTGACCGTGCTGAAGTCCATGCCGCTGGGGTCGGACCACGGCGCGCGCTGCGCGACGAACGACGGCACGGTCAGCAGCATCAGCGCACCGGTGACACCGACCGTCACCCACGTCCGCACGGCCACGGCCGCGACGGCGGCCGCACCGACGAGGGCCACCGCCGGCGTCGTGAACGTCAGATACCGGTCCAGGTAGACCGGGGACGCGACGAGCGAGTACGCCACGAGCATCGCCATCGGCACGACGATCCACGGAACGGCCACCGCGAGAACACCGTGCCGCTGCGCCCGCATGCGTCGCCGCACAGACGCGACGAGCCCCCCGACGACCAGGACCGTGAATGCCGCCGCGAACCAGGGGGCGCCCACGAACCACTGGTACTCCCACACGATCCGCGGCAGGTTCCGGTCGAGTGGCGGAATCCACGTGGTCTGCCCCGCCTGGGCGAACGCCTCCAGCACGAGCGGGCCGGCCGCCGCCGACCCCGCCACGACCGCCGCCGGCCACGCGAGCCCGCGGCGCCGCAGGTCGCCCCGCAACGCCAAGGTGATCAGGTGAGCCGGTACCAGCGCGACCGTGTACAGGAACAGCACCACCGACAGTGCGAGCACAGCGGCGTACGCAAGCCACCATCGGGCCCGGCCCGACTCGCACGCCACGAGCAGCAGCACGGTCAGCCAGACGGCGGCGGCCGCGGACGGGGCATAGCTGCGGGCCTCGACCGCAGCCCACGTCACGCGCGGCAGCAGCAGGAAGACCACACCCGCGAGCACGCCCAGCCGGCGGTCGGCGAGTTTGCAGCCCAGCACGACCACACCCCCGGCCGCGGCGCCCACCGCCAGGACGCTCGGCAGCCGCGCCGAGAATTCCGAAGCCCCGAAGACGGCGAACCAGTACCGCATCGCCACGTAGTAGAGGCCGTGGACGACGTCGACGTTGCCGAGCACCCGGTCCAGGTCGACGCGGGAGCGCTGCGCCACCGCGAGAGTGGCCAGCTCGTCGTACCAGAAGGAAGGCCGCCCGGTGCCCAACGCTGCGACGATCGAACCCAGCAGTGCGATGAGGACAGCATCCCGCGCGCACGCCGTGGTCCGATCGGCCATCGGCTACTTCCCGTACAGGCGGGCCCAGTTCTCCCGGCTGGTCAGCTGGGGCATGGCCTCCCGATACCGCAGGGACACCGCGGGGGTCTCCTGCTTCAAGGCCTGCAGCGCGCGCACCCCGCGCCGGAGCAGCGCGACGGCCCGCTCCTTGTCCCGCTTGCGCACGCGGACACCTTCCTGGGACGCGTCGGTGACCACGGCGTGCGAGAACAGCGAGACGTGCCACCAGTGCGCGTCCGACGACGGGATGGCGACGGGATGGGCCGGGAGGCGACCGCGCCACTGGTTGAGGATGCGCTTGGCGAGCACCGCCCACTCGAGGCTCTTGCGCGGGTGCGGGCCGGCCGGGGTGATGAACATGTCGGCCGGGCGCAGGCCCGGCACGTTGTTCGCGTTGTGGCGGATGGTCTCACCGTATTCCGCGCGCTCGCGCCGGATGGCGGCCGCGGCCTCCATGCCGCCGTCCTGCAGATACTCGGGTCCCCGCAGGAAGTCCTCGACGGCCTTGATCAGGGTGAAGGCCATCCCGTACTGCATCGAGACGAGGTACCTGAACAGGTCGGTCCGCAACTGCTTGGCGAGTGCCTTGCCGTCGAGTTCGGTGTGCAGGGCCGCGGTGATCATGGCGTTGCGGAGGTTGAAGTACCGGTGCCACTCGTCCCAGTCCTTCCACGCGAAATCCGCGTGCCACACCGCGGCACCGGGCAGCGTCACGGTCGCGACGCCGTTCGCCCGCGAGCGGTAGCCGTACTCGATGTCGTCCCACTGGAAGAACAGGGGCAGCGGGTAGCCGACCTTCTCCACGACCTCCGACGGGATCAGGCACGACCACCACCCGTTGTAGCCGGCGTCGACCCGGATGTCCTGCTGCTTCTTCAGCGTGCTCTTGTCCGCGAGCGCGTTCTTCACCTCCAGCCCGGCCTGGAGCCGCTGCAGGTCTGCAACCTCGGCCCCGACGTGGACCCGGTCGGGATGCAGCAGGTACAGCATCTGCGCGCCGACGATCGCGGGCTCGACGGTGCAGTTCGCGAACATGTTGAGCCGGACCACCGCCTCCGGTTCGCACAGGACGTCGTCGTCCATGAACACGATGTTGGCTCCGGGGTTCCGCGCGGCCCCGGCGACCTCGTACAGGCCGCGGGTAAATCCGCCGGCACCGCCCAGGTTGGGCTGCGTGATGTAGACGAGCTTGTCGCCGAGTTCGGTGGCGACGCGCTGGAACTCCTGCCGGGTCTCCACCCGGTCGTTGCCCTGATCGATCACGTACACCGACTGCACGTCGGCCAGCGCGATCGGGTCGTCCGCCATGGCGGCCAGCGTCGCCGCGCAGTCGTCGGCGCGGTTGAAGGTGCAAATGACGACGGCGGCCGGCCGCAGGGACTTCGGTGCCGGCACCGTCCACCGGGCGTTCTCGACGGTCAGTTCACCGGAGCCGGTGGAGATCCGTGCGAACAGGGCACCGCCGTCGACGAACCGGTCGACCGGGGTGGACACCGTCACCGTCGCGGGCGCGCCGTTCGACGACACGGCGGTCGTGGCGACGATCCGTCGCCGGCCCCGGGCGTCGGTGGCGACCAGTTCGATGCGGCCGTCCCCGTCGACCTCGGCGACGAACTCGACCTCGGTGACGGCGGTCCAGCGCTGCCAGTAGCTGGCGGGGAATCTGCCGAAGTAGGTGTCCGTTTCGACACGGCTCCGGCGGCCGAGGCGCACCCGGGTCCGCTCACGGTCGACGGTCCCCTTGACGGTGCCGTACATGTCGTCGCTGACCAGCGGAGACGGTCCCGCGAACAGCACTCGCTGAGCGGTCGGACGGGTCGCGGGCCGCCCCGTGACGGACGAACCGTCGGCCGCGGTGCCGACCCCTCCCGTCGGTTCGATCGCAGCGAATTCGGCCTTGTCCATCCGTCGAAACACCTTTCGGAACCTTGCTGCCCCCCAGGACACAACTCGTCCCAGGCTACCAACGGACCGGGGACCGGCCGACGTGCCCGCGGCTCCACCCCCGCGCCCGGCCGGTCGCCGCCCGGTGCACCCCCGTTATCCTTGGCCTCTGGCCAACCTCGTCCCTGGCCTCTGGCCAGCCTCGTCCCCGACCTCTGGCCAGCCCCGTCCCCGACCTCTGGAGCACATGTGACCTCCGCCGTCGTGCCCGCGGTGACGACGCGGCGGCAGCGCCGGACGTGGGGTGCCGCAGTGGCAGCGATGGTGACGGCCACCTACCTGGTGATCCTCGCGGCCGACGATCGCTGGTTCTACACCGACGACACGGAATCGGGGGCGGTACCGAACTGGATCTTCCTCGGCCGGATCCTGCGGACCGGACAGCTGCCGAGCCTCGTGCCGGAACAGTGGATGGCCGGGAACTACCCGGTCGAGGGGCAGGGCGGCCTCTGGAATCCGCCGCAGCTGCTCGTCAACCTGATCGCGCCGTCCGTCGACAACATGGTGCTGCTCTCGACGGGCGTGAAGTGGGCGTTCTCCGTCGTCCTCGCGCTGGGCGTGTACCGGATCTGCCTGGAGTACGGCGCTCGCGCGACGTGGGCCGCGGTGGCCGGCGCCGCCGTCCCGTTCACCGGGTTTGCGCTCTTCTACGACCAGGCGACCTGGGTCACAGCCCTCACCGGCTCGGCGTGGGTGGCCCAGGCATGGGCCAGTTCGCTCCGCTACCTGCGCGGACGCTCCGGCCCCCTGCCGGCGTTCGTGTTCCTGTACCTCGCCGTCAGTGTCGGCTACGTCTTTCCCGCGCTCGTCGCCGGGATCCTCACGGGCTGCCTCATGATCGGCGAACGGATCCATCGGCACTCGTGGCGGCCCTCGCTGCGGCTGGCGGTGGTCGCGATCTGCGCCGCCGCGGGCGGGTTGATCACCTACCTGCCCGGGGCGCTGTCCAGCTCCGTCACCTGGCGCTCCGACCAGGGCTTCCAGAACGACAACTTCCTCGCGGCACCCTGGTCGGACACCCTCAACTCCGGCATCCCCTCCGCGCTGCCGGGCATCGAAGCCTGGTTCGGGGAGGTGCAGCCGTTCCCCGTCACCTACATCGCCTGGTTCGCCGTCCCGGCGCTCGCCTTCGTGGACTGGAAGACCGTGCACCGGTCCGTGCGCAGCCTCGCCGGCGCGCTGATCTTCCTCGTCGCCATGCTGATGGCGACGGCGGGCCCCAGCGTGATGGGGCCGTTGCGCTGGCCGGCGCGGCTGCTGCCGATGTTCGCTCTCGCGACACTCGTGGTGGTGTGCGTGCTGATCAGCCGCCACGGCACGCTCCGCAGGATGCGGGTCCGGGCGGGCGCGGCGGCCACGCTCGTGCTGCTGATGACCCTGCGTTCCGGGTCCTCGTCCCCCGAATTCATGAACCGTCACCTGCTGTGGGCGGCCGCCGCGCTCCTCGTCGGGGCCGTCGTCCTGTGGGTCGCACTCCGCGCCGGTGAGCGGGCGGTGGCGGCGATCCTGTTGCTCTCGGCGCTGCCCGTCGTGTACTTCCAGGTGGCGTCGACGACACCGCACCCGCTCGCGTGGGATCTGCCGGCCCGGCAGTCGGTGGCGAAGGAGAACTTCCCGGACCGGCCGGGCACCACGCTGCAGCTCGCCGACCGCGAACTGGTGCTGCCGTGGACCGCGAATCCGCAGGGCGTCTACCGCTCCCTCGTGTTCGGCAATTTCGCCAAGTCCCTCGACGAGACGTACGTCAACGCCTACACCCCCATCGGGTTCGAGGAGTTCGCCTTCCACCTGTGCATGCGGCACGACGGCTCGAGCTGCGACGACGCGTTCGCCGCCGCGTTCGCCACCGAATTCAGCACCGACCGGACGTACGTGGACCTGATGCTCGTGGATCGGGTGGTGCTGCAGCGCCGGCAGTACCCGGACGCCGACTCGGAGCCGGCGCCGCCCGGCTGGCGGTGGGGGCAGTCGCCGCCCGGGTCCGCCGACGCCGTGGACGCGGTGATCCTCGAGCGGATCGACGGACCGATCAGCGGCCGGAACGGACGCGTCTCCTTCACCGAGGGAGCCACCGCGACCACGGTGGCCGAGGACTACGCGACGAGCCGGGTCCGCGTCGATTCGGTGGACGGCGGCCGCGTCGTCTTCGCACGTCTGAACTGGCCCGGCTACGCGATCACGCTGGACGGCCGGCCTCTGGAACCGCGCTCGGTGGACGAGATGTTCCTCGCGGTGGACGTCCCCGCCGGCACCGACGCCGGCGAGCTCGTCGTGCGCTGGACCCCGCCGGGCCAGGGAGCCGGGTTCGCCGCCCTGGGCCTCGGCCTCACGGGCGCCGCGGCCATGCAACTGCTGTACCTGAGAGACCGGCGGAAGGCGCGACGGGAACGTCCGGACGAGGCCGCGGCGCCCGTACCGGCGGCTACCGTGGGCTGAGCCGCGACCGGAACACGGTGTAGAAGATCCGCCGCTGAAGTGCGGCGAGTTCGGCGCGGCGGTTTCCCTGCCACACGTCGGCCGCCCGGAGCCCGCCGGGAAGTTGTTCTGCCACCCACCGGTGGTAGGCCTTCGCCTGCCGGGCCTGCTCGGCGACGAGGGCCACGCTCCACTGACCGGTACTGACCCGGAAACCGCCGACGACCTGCCGCAGCGCATACAGGTCGCCGTGGAACAGCACCTTCGTGTAGGAGACCATGTCGATCAGGTAGGGGAAACGACCATCCCACCCGCCGGCCCGCTCGAGGGCATCGCGTCGCATCGTCACGCACATCGGCTCACCGAACACGTTGGTGCCCAGCCGCACGGTGCGCCGGATCGCCTCCTCGCCCGGCACCAGGCCCGACAGTCCCTGGAGGCCGCGTCCGCCGATCATCTTCGTGCCTCGCGCGTCGAGAACGTCCCGCCGTGACGCCACCGCCACCGCCGACGGGTGCGCGTCCAGGGCCGCCACCTGGGCCGACAGGGCACCCGGATACAGCAGGTCGTCGCCGCACACCAGCTTGACGTACTCGCCCGTGGCCTCGGCCGTCACGCGCTGCCAGTTCCGGGGCGCACCACCGCCCGCCGGAGTCGTCAACAGGGTCACGCGCCGGTCGCCGGCGTACCGGCCGAGCAGGTCCGCGGTGCCGTCGGCCGAACTGTGATCGGCGATGATCAGCTCGAAATCCTCGAAGTCCTGCCCGAGCACGGACTCGACCGTCGCCTCGATGAACGGCGCATTGTTGTAGGCCGGAATCACCACCGACAGTTTCGGCCTCGTCACTGCTGCTCATCCCGTCCTCGAAAGCACGCCCGGCGCTCGTGGCGGGCCGACTGACGGCGCCACCGTACATCGGCACGGCCCGCACCCGAAAACAGCCCCATCCGGCGTATACACTCCCGACTTGTGAGCAGCGACGACCGGCCGGGGGTGGGCACGCCGCACCGCGTGTCGGTCGTCGTGCCCGTCTATCAGGGCGAACACACTCTGGGTGACCTGCTCGAGCAGATCGTTCCGTGGACCGAGGTCACCCTGACCCCCGGCGGCCGTCCCATGGTGGTCGAGGAGGTCCTGCTCGTCCACGACAACGGCCCCGACGACTCGGCCCGCGTCATCCGGGAGCTGGCCGCGAAGTACCCCTTCGTCGCCGGGGTGTGGCTCAGCCGGAACTTCGGCCAGCATCCGGCGACGCTCGCAGGCATGGCGTCGAGTGGCGGCGAATGGATCGTCACCCTCGACGAGGACGGTCAGCACGATCCCGCCGCCATCGGCGGCCTGCTCGACACCGCGCTCGACGAGGGCGCGACCGTCGTGTACGCGAAACCGACGAACGCGGCACCGCACGGCCTGCTGCGCAACGTGGCCTCCAAGGGATCCAAGTGGTTCCTGGCCCGGGTGCTGTCCGTGGCCGACAGCCCCGACTACCAGAGTTTCCGTCTGGTGCTGGGCGAGGTGGGACGTTCCCTCGCCGCGTATGCGGGTTCCGAGGTCTACCTCGACGTCGCGCTGGGGTGGATCGCGGGGAAGGTGAGCACGAGCCCGGTCGCGCTGCGGGAGGAGCAGGGACGTGCGTCCGGCTACCGGCTGCGCACTCTGCTGTCGCATTTCTGGCGGATGGTGCTGTCGAGCGGAACCAAGGGCCTGCGGATGGTGAGCCTGCTGGGCGTGGTCCTGGCCGTGGGCGGGATCCTGTGGGCGGTGTGGGTGCTGGTGTCCTACCTGTTCCTCGGCAACCGTTTCCCGGTGCAGGGCTGGGCCTCGACGACGGTCATCCTGCTGCTGGGATTCGGCGCCGTCCTGTTCTCCCTCGGAGTCATCGCCGAGTACGTGGGAGTGGCGGTGAAGACGGCGATGGGCAAACCGCCGTACCTGATCGTCAGCGATCCCGGCTCCGGTCCGCTGGCCCGCACCCAGCGGTATTCCGACCTCGAATCGTTCCGGAGGGGGTAGCCGTGCCGGCGCCGACGTGGGTCGTCGGAAGTGGCGGACTGCTCGGCTCGTGGGTGACCCGTGAGCTGCGTCGCCGCGGCGTCCCGGTGGCGACGAGCGTGGTGCCCTGGGAGGAGCCGGAGCAGGCCCGCAACGTGCTGCTGGCCGACGCGGACCGGTTCGTCCGCGCCACCGGTGGTGGGTCGTGGCGGGTCGCGTGGTGTGCCGGGGCCGGGGTGAACGGCACGACGTCGGAAGCATTCGCGGCCGAGAACGCTCTGCTGCGCGACGTGCTCGACGGACTGGCGCACGCAGCCGGCGGCAGCGCCGAGAACGGGACGGTGTTCCACGCCTCGTCGGCAGGCGGCGTGTACGCGGCCGCGCCGGGCGCCCCGCACTCCGAATTCAGTCCCACGGCCCCGCTCGGTCTGTACGGACAGGCCAAGCTGGCCGCCGAGGCCGTCGTCACCGACTTCGCCGGCGAGACGGGCGCGACCGCGGTGATCGGCCGCTTCGCGAACCTGTACGGCCCGGGGCAGAATCTCGCCAAGCCGCAGGGCCTCGTCTCCCACCTGTGCCGCGGCTATCTCACCGGGACGCCGGTCTCGATCTACGTCTCGATGGACACCCTGCGGGACTACCTGTACATCTCCGACGCGGCAGAGATGGTTGCCGACGCCCTGGCGCGGGCGGAAGCCGAACCCGGCCGGGTGAGCACCAAGATCTTCGCGTCCGGCCGGTCGGTGACGATCGGCGCGATCCTCGGCGCGTGCCGGACCGTCTTCCGCCGCCGCCCCAACGTCGTGCTGGCGTCCTCCCCGCTCGCGTCGGTGCAAGGGCGGGACCTGCGGTTACGGTCGCTGGTGTGGACCGAGCTGGACCGCCGCAGCCATCGGCCCCTTCCGGCCGGTATCGCCGCCACGCTGGAAGCGACCCGGCGCACGATGGGTCATTCGGATCGGCCGAGTGTCCGTTCCCCGGAGCGGGCGTAGGCCTGCTCGGTGGCGTCCTTCTGCGGTCGCCACCAGTGCTCGTGGGTGCGGTACCAGTCGACGGTCGCGGCCAGGCCCTCGCGGAAGTCCCGGTAGCGCGGTGCCCAGCCGAGTTCGGTGCGCAGGCGGGTGGCGTCGATCGCGTAGCGCAGGTCGTGGCCCGGCCGGTCGGTGACGAAATCGAAGTCGCCCCGGTCCTTGCCGCACAACTCGAGGACGGTCTCGACGACGGTACGGTTGTTCGTCTCGCCGTCCGCCCCGATCAGGTAGGTCTGGCCGATCTCGCCCTTGTCGATGATCGTCCACACCGCCCGGTTGTGGTCGTCGACGTGGATCCAGTCCCGCACGTTCGCCCCGGTGCCGTACAGCCTGGGCCGGACGCCGTCGAGGACGTTGGTGATCTGCCGCGGGATGAACTTCTCCACGTGCTGATACGGGCCGTAGTTGTTCGAGCAGTTCGAGATCGTCGCCGCCACCCCGAACGAGCGCACCCAGGCCCGCACCAGCAGGTCCGAGCCGGCCTTGGTCGAGGAGTACGGGCTCGACGGGTTGTAGGCGGTGGCCTCGGTGAACCGGGCCGGATCGTCGAGCTCGAGGTCGCCGTACACCTCGTCGGTGGAGATGTGGTGATACCGCACCGCATGCCGGCGCACCGCCTCGAGCAGGGTGAACGTGCCGATCAGGTTGGTCTGCACGAACGGCGACGGATCGGCCAGGGAATTGTCGTTGTGCGACTCGGCGGCGAAGTGCACCACCAGATCCGACTCGGCGACGAGTGCGTCGACCAGGTCCGCGTCGGCGACGTCGCCGTGGACGAAGCGGATCTTCTCGGCGATCGGGTCGAGGGAGGCCAGGTTGCCGGCGTAGGTGAGCTTGTCGAGCACCGTCACCCGCGCCTCGGGGCGCTCGGCGACGGTCCGATGGACGAAGTTCGCACCGATGAAACCGGCACCGCCGGTGACGAGCAGCCGCATGCGGCAACCCTACCGGCGGTGCGTTCGCTGGTCCGCGTCCGCCCCGGATGGGAGACTGCCCCTCATGCGCGGAATCATTCTCGCCGGCGGCACCGGGTCCCGCCTGCACCCGATCACCCTGGGAGTGAGCAAGCAGCTCGTACCGGTCTACGACAAGCCGATGATCTACTACCCGCTCTCGACGCTCATGCTCGCCGGAATCCGCGACATCCTGATCATCACCACGCCCGAGGATGCTCCCCAGTTCCGGCGGCTGCTCGGCGACGGGTCGCGCTACGGGGTGAACCTGACCTACCGGGTGCAGCCGGAACCGAACGGCCTCGCCCAGGCGTTCGTCCTCGGCGCCGAACACATCGGCAGCGGCAGCGTCGCCCTGGTCCTCGGCGACAACATCTTCTACGGCCCCCGGCTGGGCACCCAGCTCACCCGGTTCGCCGACCTCGACGGCGGCGCGGTGTTCGCCTACCGCGTCTCCGACCCCAGCGCCTACGGGGTGATCGAGTTCGCCTCCGACGGCCGGGCCCTCTCGCTCGAGGAGAAACCCGCCACCCCCAAGTCGAACTTCGCGGTGCCCGGACTGTACTTCTACGACAACGACGTCCTCGCCATCGCCCGCGACCTGCGCCCGTCGGACCGCGGCGAATACGAGATCACCGACATCAACCGCGCCTACCTCGAGGCCGGCCGGCTCCAGGTCGAGGTCCTGCCGCGCGGCACCGCCTGGCTCGACACCGGCACCTTCGACTCCCTGCTCGACGCCGGCAACTACGTCCGTACCATCGAACAACGCCAGGGCCTGAAGATCGGCGCCCCCGAGGAGGTCGCGTGGCGGCGCGGCTTCATCACCGACGACGACCTGCGCGCCCTGGCCGCGCCGCTGGTCAAATCCGGCTACGGCAGCTACCTGCTCGACCTGCTCGACCGGGAAGGACACCGACGGTGCACTACCGCGAACTGAAGATCCCCGGCGCCTACGAGATCACCCCCCGCCAGTTCGGCGACGACCGCGGCGTGTTCTACGAATGGTTCAAACAACCCACCTTCACCGACGCCGCCGGCCGCGCCCTCGACCTGGCCCAGGCCAACTGCTCGGTCTCCGCCGCCGGGGTGCTGCGCGGCATCCACTACGCCGACGTCCCGCCCGGGCAGGCCAAGTACGTCACCTGCGTCGCCGGCGCTGTGCTCGACGTCGCCGTCGACCTGCGCGTCGGCTCCCCCACCTTCGGACAGTGGGACGCGGTCCTGCTCGACGACGTCGACCGCCGCGCGATCTACCTGACCGAGGGCCTCGGCCACGCCTTCTGCTCCCTCACCGACGGCTCCACCGTCGTCTACCTCTGCTCGACCACCTACAACCCCGACCGCGAACACGAGATCGACCCCCTCGACCCGCAGATCGGCATCGACTGGCCCACCACCGGCCGCGACGGCACACCCCTGCACTACGAACTCTCCGCCAAGGACAAGGCCGCACCGTCGCTGGCCGACGCCGTCGCCGCCGGGTCGCTGCCGCGGTACCTCGGGTGAGCGCGCAGCCGGTGTCCTCGCCCGATCCCGTCACCGAACCCGCCGGCGCACCCGGCGGGATGTCGGGGGCGCCGGGCCCGCTCATGCGCCTGTTCAAGAACCAGGCCGTGGCGTTCCTGCTGGTGGGGGCCTTCAACACCGCGCTGGGCACCGCATGGTTCATCGTGTGGCAGCTCGCCGTCGGCGACACCCTCGGCTACCACTTCGCGATCGTGGCGGGCTACGCCTCCAACGTGCTGTGCGCCTTCTCCACCTACCGCTACCTCGCGTTCCGCGTGCGCGGTCATTTCCTGCGTGACCTGTGGCGGTTCGTGACCGTCAACCTGAGCGCGTTCCTGCTGAACCTCGCGCTCATGACGCTGGCGGTGTCCGTCTTCGGATTCCCCCCGATCCCCGCGCAGATCGTGATCACCGCCGTGACCGCGACGGCGAGTTTCTTCGGCTACCGGGACTTCTCCTTCCGCCGCGCCAAGCACGACTGAACGACCCGAGCGAACGGACCATTCCGTCGGACCACGGAGATGAGCGATACATTCGCTCGCCCCCCACGGTCCGCCCGGTCAGCGCAGGCGGAAGATCACGGCACGCTGCACCACGAAGTTGATGACGGTGGCCGTGCCCTGCGCGACGACGAACGCGAGCGGCACGCGCCACCACTCGGCGGGCAACGCGTCGTACAGCACGTAGTTGATGCCGACCTGCACGGCGTAGGTGACGGCGTACAGGATCACCACCGCGACGAACCGGGCCCGGCTCGGTTCCGCCTTGAAGGTCCAGCGCCGGTTGATCAGGTACGCGGTGGTGGTGCCGGCGACGAACGACAGCGACTTCGCGACGTTGACGTGCAGCCCCACGGCGAGCAGCAGCACGTAGAGACCGAAGTCCACGATCGCGGACAGCCCGCCGGTGAGGACGAACCGCACGATCTGCGTCTTCAGGTCGAGCGCCTCGTCGGCCGTGCTGTCGGTGAGGGGGATCTCCACCGGCAGGGGGGCGTGGTGCTCCGGTGGCGTCTGCCAGTGCGGGTGCTGCGGGTGCTCGGACACGGCGACAGCCTATGCGAGCGGCGCGAGCGCCCTCGCTCCGCGACGGAGCGCACCGGGACGGTTCCGGCAATCCGGACGCCGGGGCGGGGACGTCGCCACCGACACACTCTCGCTGCTGCGACCGGCGGGTAACCTGTACGGCGATGTCCACGACAGCTGCAGAGCAGGCCGCCGCGCCGCTCCCCACCCAGACCCGCACTCTGACCGGCTGGGGGCGCACCGCCCCGACCACCGCGGAGGTGCTGTCCACTCCCGACGTCGAGGTGATCGCGCAGGCGGTCGCCCGGGTCGCGGAGCAGAACGAGTCCAAGCCGTCGCATCTGCGCCGCGGTGTCATCGCCCGCGGCCTCGGCCGCTCGTACGGTGACCCGGCGCAGAACGCGGGCGGGCTCGTCGTCGACATGACGGCGCTGGACCGGATCCACACGATCGACCGTGAATCGCGTCTGGTCACCGTCGATGCCGGCGCCAACCTGGACCAGTTGATGCGCGCGGCGCTGCCGTTCGGCCTGTGGGTGCCGGTGCTGCCGGGCACCCGGCAGGTGACCGTGGGCGGCGCCATCGGCGCAGACATCCACGGCAAGAACCACCACAGCGCCGGCAGCTTCGGCAACCACGTCCGGTCGATGGACCTGCTCACGGCCGACGGTCAGGTGCGCACCCTCACTCCGAACGGGCGCAACGCCAAGTTGTTCTGGGCGACGGTCGGCGGCATGGGCCTGACCGGCATCATCCTGCGCGCCACGATCGAGATGACGCCCACCGAGACGGCGTACTTCATCGCCGACGGCGACGTCACCAGCACCCTCGACGAGACGATCGCGCTGCACAGCGACGGCAGCGAGGCGAACTACGACTACTCGAGCGCCTGGTTCGACGCGGTCGCGCCGCTGCCGAAGCTCGGCCGCGCGGCGGTCTCCCGCGGTTCGCTCGCGAAGCTCGACCAGCTGCCGAAGAAGCTGCAGAAGAACCCGCTGAAGTTCGACGCGCCGACGCTGCTGACGTTCCCGGACATCTTCCCGAACGGCCTGGCCAACAAGTACACCTTCAGCGCCGTCGGCGAGCTGTGGTACCGCAAGTCCGGCACCTACCGCGGCAAGGTCCAGAATCTGACGCAGTTCTACCACCCGCTCGACATGTTCGGTGAGTGGAACCGCGCCTACGGCTCGAACGGCTTCCTGCAGTACCAGTTCGTCGTGCCCACGGAGGCCGTCGAGGAGTTCAAGAGGATCATCGTCGACATCCAGAAGTCGGGGCACTACTCGTTCCTCAACGTGTTCAAGCTGTTCGGCCCGGGCAACAAGGCGCCGCTCAGCTTCCCGATCCCGGGATGGAACATCTGCGTCGACTTCCCCATCAAGGCGGGCCTGAACGAGTTCGTCCGCGAACTCGACCGCCGCGTCCTCGAGTTCGGCGGCCGCCTCTACACCGCCAAGGACTCGCGCACCTCCGCCGAGACGTTCCACGCGATGTACCCGCGCATCGGCGAATGGATCAAGATCCGCCGCTCGGTCGATCCCACCAACGTGTTCGCCTCCGATATGTCCAGAAGGTTGGAACTGCACTGATGATCAACGCCGTCGGCAACCCCCAGACCCTGCTGCTCCTCGGTGGCACGTCCGAGATCGGCCTCGCCATCGTCGAGGAGTACCTGCGCAGGGCGCCGGCCCGCGTGATCCTCGCCGCGCTGCCGAACGACCCGCTGCGCGACGACGCCGTCGCGCAGGTGACGGCCGCCGGGGCCACCAAGGTCGACCTGATCGACTTCGACGCCCTCGACACCGGCAGCCACCCGAAGGTGATCGACCGAGCCTGGAGGGACGGGGATGTCGACGTCGCGATCGTCGCGTTCGGACTGCTCGGCGATGCCGAGGAGCTGTGGCAGAACCAGGCCAAGGCCGTGCAGATCGCCGAGATCAACTACACCGCGGCCGTGTCCGTCGGCGTGCTCGTCGGCGAGAAGATGAAGGCTCAGGGCTATGGCCGCATCATCGCCATGTCCTCCGCCGCGGGTGAGCGGGTGCGCCGCTCCAACTTCGTGTACGGCTCCACCAAGGCCGGTCTCGACGGCTTCTACCTCGGGCTCGGTGAGGCGCTGCGCGAGTACGGCCCCCGCGTCCTGGTGATCCGGCCCGGGCAGGTCCGCACCCGCATGTCCGCCGGGGTGAAGGAAGCCCCGCTGACGGTCGACAAGGAGGACGTCGCCAAGCTCGCCGTCTCCGCGTCCGGGAAGGGCAAGGAGCTCGTGTGGGCTCCGGGCGCCTTCCGCTACGTGATGATGGTGCTGCGGCACGTCCCGCGCGCGATCTTCCGAAAGCTGCCGATCTAGGCTGCGGGGGTGTCCGACCCAGCCGTACTCTCCCCCGACGTGGCCCCCTTCCGGCGTGCGCTCCGCACCGCCGGCGAGGGGGCCGCTGCGGTTCTCGTCGCCGCGATCGTCGCCGCCGCCGGCCTGTTCGCGTTCGCGCGCGTGCAGTGGCCCGCCTTCAACTCGTCGAACGTCACGCAGGCCGTCACGACCGTGCTGCAGGTGGGTGCGCTCGCCGTGCTCGCCGTCGCCGTCGCGCTGCACCGGCGGCGACGGTGGACGCCGTTCGCGCGGGTGCTGTCGTGGGCCGGCCTGTCGGGCCTGGTCACCGTCACCCTCGGGATGCCGCTGGCCGCGACGAAGCTCTATCTGCACGGCATCTCCGTCGACCAGGAGTTCCGCACCGAGTACCTGACGCGGCTCACCGACTCCCCGGCCCTGCGGGACATGACGTACGCGGACCTGCCGCCGTTCTATCCCGCCGGCTGGTTCTGGGTGGGCGGCCGCTTCGCGAACCTGCTCGGCATGGACGGCTGGGAGGCGTTCAAGCCGTGGTCGATCGTGTCGCTGGCCGTCGCCGCCGTCGTCGCGCTCGTGTTGTGGACCGCGCTGGTGCGGGTCGACCTGGCCGTGCTGGTCGCCACCGCGACCACCGCCGTCGTCCTCGCCTACGGCTCTCCCGAACCGTACGGCGCGTTCGTCGCGCTGCTGATCGCACCTGCCCTCGTCCTGGCATGGGGGGCGCTGTCGCGCCCGGTGCGTCCTTTGGGCGGCTGGGGCAGCCCAAAGGACACACCGGGCGGCGGAGCCGTCGTCGGGACCGGGCTCTTCCTGGGCTTGGCCGCGACGTTCTATTCCCTCTATCTCGGGATCGCGGCGTTCGCGGTGACGGTGATGGCCGTCGTCGCCGCGGTGCTGGCGCGACGCGCGGCGGGCACCTGGCGGGCCGCCGTCCCCGTGCTGATACGGCTGGCTGTGATCGCGGGGATCGCCGTCGTCGTCGCGCTGATCGTGTGGGCGCCGTTCCTGCTCGAGGTGCTGCGGGGCGGGTCCACCGCCGGATCCGGCACCGCGACGCACTATCTGCCCGAGACCGGGGCCCGGCTGCCGCTGCCGATGTTCCACGGTTCGCTGATCGGGCTGCTGTGCCTGCTCGGCACGGTGTGGCTGGTCGGGCGGGCCACGTCGTCGCGGCGCGCGCAGGCCCTCGGGCTCGGCGTCGTCTCCGTGTACCTGTGGTACCTGGCGTCGATGGCGCTGACCGCGCTGGGCAACACCCTGCTCGCCTTCCGTCTCGAGGTGATCCTGCTGGTGCTGCTCGCGGCCGCCGGCACGTTCGCATTCGTCGACTTCACCCGGTGGATCGTGCTGGCCACCAGCGAGAACCAGCGGGTGCGGTGGTCCCTGATCGCGGTCGGCGCGCTGGGCGCGGTCGCGTTCACCCAGAACATCCCGCAGGTCCTCGCCGGCGAGATCACCGTGGCCTACACCGACACCGACGGCAACGGTGAACGCGCCGACCAGCGTCCGCCCGGCGCGGGCGCCTACTACGCCGAGCTGGACGAGGCGATCACCGCGGCGCTGGACCGGCCCCGCGACGAGATCGTCGTCCTCACCGCCGACACCACCTTCCTCGCTTACTACCCCTACCTCGGATTCCAGGCGCTGACGTCGCACTACGCGAACCCGTTGGCGGACTTCGAGGCTCGCGCCGTCGCGATCGAGGACTGGGCGTCGCTCGAGACGGCCGACGAGCTGCTCGCGGCGTGGGACGAGTCGCCGTGGCGGGGCCCCGACGCGATCGTGTTCCGGCAGGGCGCCGAGGGCTACACGCTCCGGCTCGCCGAGGACGTGTACCCCAACGACCCCAATGTGCGCCGCTACACGGTGACGTACCCGAAATCGCTGTTCGACGATCCGCGCTTCACGATCTCGGAGATCGGGCCGTTCGTCGTCGTCACCCGCACCGGATAGCGCGGTCGTCCGCGAACCCGACGGTGTTCGCGGACGACCGGCAGCGGTTGCGAGAGGGCTCAGGCGCGGCGCAGCGGCATCACCGACCGCACCACCGGATCGCGCAGGTACAGCCCGGCCCACACGACGACGCCGACGTAGATCGGGAAGAGGATGGTGCTGAAGAGCGGCATCTCGTTCAACATGTTCGTCGCCACGGCGCCGCCGAGATACCCGGTCAGCAGCACCGCCCCGAGGATCGACGTGACCGGAACCAGGTAGAGCACCAGGCACACGAGCAGGACGACGCCGATGACGTAGTTGAGATCCGGGTCGAAGCCCAGATCGATCATCGCCTCCCGGGCCTGGTCGACATTGAGGATGTGGATCGCGACGTCGAACAGCAGGAACAGCACGACGAGGCCGGTGAGCACGAGGCCGGCGATGCGGAACTTCCGGTCGGTGGTGCGCTCGGTGGGGTGGGTGGTGGTCGAGATCATGACGGGCTCCTGGGGTCGCGGGGTGGTCTCGCTACGGACTGACCGGCCGGCCCGGGAAAACTC